>JAQWBY010000136.1 GCA_028706165.1 Lentisphaeria bacterium
CAACATCGAAGGCGCCGGTCTGGATAAGCACGGTGCGCAGAAACATTTCAAGGCCAAAGGCCGCTATTCAGTGCCCTACGGCTGCTGCGTGCCCAAGGCGCTTGACGGTCTACTGCTGGCCGGCCGCTGTATCGGTGGCACCCACAAGGCCCACTCGAATTTCCGCGCCATGCCCATCTGCCTGGGCATCGGCCAGGGCGCCGGCGCCGCGGCCGCCGTCGCCATCGCCAGCGGCAACGTCCTGCGCGAGGTGGACATCACCGCCGTGCAGAGCGAACTCATGCGCCAAGGCGTGCCCGACCACAACTAGTCCAAACGACTTCGCAGACAACTCCGCGACACGACAGCTACCACGTGCAAATCCCCCCAACCGAACGAAAGGCCACCGCAATGCGTACGAATGGTGTGTTCTTCATGGCTCTGGCAGTCGTCGGCAGCATGCTGCAGGCACAAAACAACGACCAGCATTTTTCGCTGATGGTTCTCGGGGCGCCCGCCAGCGGCATCGTCTGGCAGCTGGCGCCACGCCCCATCGCCTCAGGCGCGCTACTCGACTGTTCCGTGCAAGGCGAACGTGTTGACGCTCAGTACATTCCCAGCACGCATCACTACGGCTGGTTCGCCGCCCGACTGCCAGAGGCACTTGTTGCGCGCAGCCAAAACGCGCCGCTGCCGCTGGATATCGTCGTCCGGCCTACCACACCAATGCCGCCCCAGCCGCAGACTGAAGTCGTCCTGCGTATGCCCGCCTACACCCTCACCATGCGAACCGACCGCCAGGGCGGCTTCCCCTCGCAAATCACCTTCCCGTCCGGCCGCGTTCTCGACAGCATCAGCTGGGAAGACCGCGTCTACGACAACGACAAGAGCACCGAGAACGCTGCCTTCAGCGATGTCTGGCGGCTGAGCTGGGACCGCACGCCAACGCTGGCCATCGTCGCCGACGGCCCCATCTGCACTGTCGTCAGCCACAGCGCCCATTTCTGCCGACCGGACGGCACGCGACCACCCAATGAGCCGTCCGCCCAGTACCAGTGGGTCTTCTTCAAGGACGCCGAAGGCCTGATCCTCACTGAAGCGCATTACGAGCAGGCCCAGCCACATGGCTGGAAAGAACTGCATTTCCTCGACTGGCACATTGATGACGGCGCCCTGCCCGACTGGTACGGCTGCAACCAGGGCGCCCTGGACAAGGTCGCCAAAGGCAAAGTCGCCGATAAAAAGATCCTGTCCATTTTCAACGCCTGGGCGGCCCTGGCCGACCAAAAGGACTTCATCGCCGTGCACGACGGCGACACACGCCTCTACGTCGACTACCCTGGCAAGCGCATCTACCTGCATGCTGCGACCCGTTTTAGTTGGAGCCGCTGGGATCAGCCCGAGGCCAACAATGCCGCCTGGCTGCAAATCGGCACCGCAGCCGAATCCGTACCCGACGCCATCAACAGCATGGCGAAATCCCTGCGTCCCAAGTTCACCCGCTGGCAAAATACCGCCGCAGACTGGCGGCAGTCCGTCGCCAATGCCGCCCGCTGCTACGGCCGCGATGACGCCAGTCGCCGCAGCTTCGAGCGCGAAAGCGCCGACCTCGCCATGGTCTTCGGGCACTACAGCCACGACGGCGGCCAGTCGCTAGCCATCGACGCGCTAGTGGACAAAGCCGACGGCGCGCTCCTCATGGAGCAGTCACAGGCCCTCTTCCGACTGTCTATTCAAAATCTCCAGGATCGGTCCATGCACACGCTGGACTCCACCATGCCCTGGCAGAACATCAGCATCACGCCCGAGGCAATGCTCTTCCGCGGCCCCCTTGGCGTTACCGGCGCCGAGGACCTGCGAGTGCGCGTCCTGCTGATCGCAGCACCAGATCAGCCCGGCGTGTCCTGGCGCCTGGAATTCATCCCCGGCAGCGACCGCTGGCGGGCACAGAGCGCCAGCGTCGGCGTCCTCTGTCTGGAACCGCTGGGCACGAACAGCCACGCGCTGACGCCGGGCCCCGAAGGCTCCGTCGCACATGACCCGTTTTCGTCGCAGATACATATCACCCGCACGTACCCGTCAATGCATGCTACCATGGGCTTCATGGCCGTATGGGACGACGGCCGCGGCGGCGGCATGTACATCGCCGCCCATGACCCCGACGGCGCCTACAAGAAAATGAGCATGCGCAATCCCGGCGGCAGCTCGCAACTCGTCGTGGAATACGATCACCGCCTGCCGTTCTGGCCGGATGATCCCGCACGAACCATCAGCACGCCGGGCACGATAGTCTGGCGCAGCTTCCGCGGCGACTGGTACGACGCGACCAAGCTCTACCGCGACTGGGTCCGCGAAAACGCCAGCTGGTATCCACCCATGGGCCCCGACGGCCGCCGCACCACCCCCCTCTGGTTGAAACAGCTCTGCATCTGGGCACGAGTCTTCGGCGAAGCCAAGACCATCGTGCCGCAAGTTCGCAAATTCCGCGAAACCATGGGCCTGCCCTGCGGCATCCACTGGTACCAGTGGCACCAAATACCCTTTGACAACGACTACCCGCATTACCTGCCTGCCAAAGAGGGCTTCGCACAAGGCGTCAAGGACATCCAAGCTATGGGCTGCTACGCCATGCCCTACACGAACGGCCGGCTCTGGGATACCCGCGACCGCGGCATGGAAGACTGGCAGTTCAGCGCCGTCGGCAAAGCCGGCGCCACCAAACGCGCCGACGGCGCCGTCGTCACCGAGACTTACCGCAGCACCGAAAGCGACGGCTCAAAAGTCGTCCTGGCCGTCATGTGCCCGGGATCGCAGACCTGGAAAGACAAAATCACCGAGAACGACCGCACGCTGGCCGTTGATTACGGCCTCAATGGCGTGTACATGGACCAAATTGGCGCCGGCGCGCCCGCCCTCTGCGAAGACCCGACCCACGGCCATCCCCTCGGCGGCGGCGCCTGGTGGGTCGCCGGCTACAAACGCATTCTCCAGGGCGTGCGAGCCGTCATCCCCGCCGATCGCATTCTCGCCACCGAATGCAACTCCGAAACCGCCGTCGATCTTCTCGACGCCATGATCTGCTGGCATATCGAGGCCGAAAATACCGTCCCGTCATACTCCATGATCTACAGCGGTGTCGTCTTCCGCTATGGCAGCGCCTACGACGGCAATATCCGCGCAATGCGCATGAAGTGGGCCCACAACCTCGTCAACGGCAACACCCCCGGATGGTTCCCACCGGCCTTTATGGACGACCCGGCCATGCGCGACTATCTCGTGCCACTGGTGCATTTCCGCCACCACACCATTGAATATTTCTACCAGGGCGAGCTCTCACGTCCGCCACAGCTGCGCAATGACGTCCCCACCTGGGCCGAAAACTGGAATCTCTTCGGCCGCTACAGCGTCAATACCCTCCCCTGCGTGCAAACGGCCGTCCGCCGCATCCTCGACTACGACTACGACAGCCAGGGCCGGCGCCTCTGGGCCAGCGGCCGCGTCAAAGCCGCACTGCTCATCTGCACCAACTTCAGCACCGACGACGCCACCACCGCCCTCACCATCGACTGGCAGGAACTCGGCATCGACCCCACCAAAGCACAGGCCCAACGCATCGAACACGACGGCACCCGCTCCGCCTTCGCTCCCGCACTCCTCGACCAGCCCATGCTCTTCCCCGCCGGCAAAACCTGGGGCATCGAAATCACCCCCACCAAAAACTGAAGACACAGGGAGCAGACACATCGGGGGCGGCAGCCAGTCCGCCCCCGACAAATCCGGCGCAACACGCGAAGGGCGGACATATCGGTCCGCACCTACCCCAAATCCCGCGCAAAACACGAAGGGCAGACACATCGGTCCGCCCCTACCGCAAATCCGCGCATGCGCGTGAAAAATTTCCGTCTTCTCGTCTTGTCGTCTTCTCGTCTTCTGGTCTTCTCGCCTTCTCGTCTTCTGGTCTTCTCGCCTTCTCGTCTTCTGGTCTTCTCGCCTTCTCGTCTTCTCGTCTTCTCGTCTTCTGGTCTTCTGGTCTTCTCGTCTTCTGGTCTTCTCGTCTTCTCGTCTTCACGCGGACGGATCGGATCGGACCGATCCGACGGATCCGACTGCCTGATCGGTCCGATCGGTCCGATCGGTCCGATCAGGCAGCGAAGAAAAAAAAGGCAGCGCGGATTGCCGCGCAATGGCAAGACAAGCCCCCCTCACAAAGCAATCTGCGGTAATCTGCGCCATCTGCGAAGGAAAACGCCCCCCCAATCCGGGGAGAAAAAGAAAGCGGCGAAAACAGCCTATTCGTGGCGCGAAAGGGCTCAGGCCTGGTAGTCTTTGGCTGAAGGCTCGGGGGCGGCGGCGACGAGTTTTTGCACCAGGTCGTCGGGGGTGATGCCCTCGGAGTCGGCCGTAAAGTTGGTGAAGATGCGGTGCCGCAACACGGGCAGCGCCAGGCTCTTGACGTCGCTGCAGCTGACATTGACGCGCCCCTGCAGGATCGCCCGGGCCTTGGCGCCGAGGATGAGGCACTGGGCGGCGCGGGGGCCGGCGCCGCAATGGACGTGTTCGCGGATGAAATCAGGCGCCTCGCTGTCTTTCGGCCTGGTCATGCGCACCAGCCGCGTCGCGTATTTGACCACGTGGGGGCTCACCGGCAGGTCGCGAACGATCCCCTGCAGGCGCACCAGGTCCGCGGCGTCGAGAACCTGCTGGAGCTGCACTTTCCGGCTGCTGGTGGTTGCCATGACAATCGCTTCTTCCTCATCCGCATCCGGATAATCGACCAAAATATTGAACATGAAGCGGTCCAACTGCGCTTCCGGCAGCGGATAGGTGCCTTCCTGTTCCAGGGGATTCTGGGTGGCGAGGACGAAAAAGGGCGGCGGCAGCTTGAACTGCTGATTGGACGCCGTGACCTGCTTTTCCTGCATGGCTTCCAGCAACGCTGCCTGGGTCTTTGGCGGCGTGCGGTTAATTTCGTCTGCCAGCAGCATGTTGGTGAAGATCGGCCCCTTGATGAAACGGAAGCTCTTGCGGCCGCTGCCCTCTTCGATATCGAGCACGTCCGTGCCGATGATGTCCGACGGCATGAGGTCCGGCGTAAACTGCACACGCTTGAACTGTAGATTAAGCACCTGTGCCAAGGTACTCACCATGAGCGTCTTGGCCAAGCCCGGCAGGCCAATCATGAGACAGTGCCCGCCGGCGGCAATCGCAATCAGCAGCTCCTCGGCGACCTGCTTCTGGCCGATGATCACCCGGCCAAATTCCGTCAAAATCTGCTGTGTGGCCTGACCCAGCTCCTTGATGCCCTCCGCACTCATTTCCGCAGATACCGCCGCCTTGAGAGCCGATGACCGCGGAGCAGCAACTGGGGGCGGCACTACAGCGGCGGCCTGCTCGGCCGGCACCGGCGGCACTACAGCGGCGGCCTGCTCGGCCGGCACCGGCGCGGCTGCTGCACTCGCGGCACCAAGCTCGAAGCGGGTGTTGATTGTGCCGAAGCGTATAGCGCAATCGCCGCGCAAGGCGGCGCGTGACACCTGTTCATCCTCAACGAATACGCCATTTTGGCTGTTAAGGTCTTCGATGTGCCACACGCCATTGATCTGGCTGAAGGCTGCGTGCTGCCGTGAGATGCTCCCCTGGTTCAGGCGCACTTGGCATTCCTCGCCGCGGCCGACCAGCACGCGGCCGTCCTCGAATTCGTAGTGACTACCGGCATCGGGGCCTTCCAGAATATGCAGCATTGCCATGCGTATGTCCTTCTCCGTTACAAACAGTCAGCACCATTCAGCAGTCAGAATCCACCTGCGTCCCCGCCGGCACCGCGCCGGGGCGGACGCGCACTCAATATATCTTCACTGCCCGCAGCAAGAGCTTGAAGTCCTTGCCACCAGTCTTTTTCAGCGCCAGGCGCAGCAGCGACTCGCCAGGCGGCAGCGGCGGCAGAGCCGCGGGCAAATCGCCAGAGGCCATCTCCTTGCCGCGGGCGTTCAGCAGCTGCCAATGCCGACCATCCCGGCAGCGCAGACGCTGGCCACCCGCAAGCCGCACTGGAAACGCATAGTCCTGGCCAGCCAGCGTCAGCACCGGCGTGTCAAGGTAATACTCCGCCGACACGGCCTTGACATCGTCTACCAGGCATGACGCAGTCCGTCCGCCGCCGAGCGAATTAAAATAGTACAGGATATATGCGATTGCGCCCGGGTCGAGTTTAAGGTCATCCAGCGGGAAGCTGCACAGCCGCCAGCCGGTGAAATCAACGCGCGTTACCATATCATGCCAAGCGCCTTTCACATCCCGCAGCTGCACTTTGAAGGTGTAGTTGCCGCCGTCGCCATGGAGCCAAAACGAAAGTGCGTTGGCGCCACTGAAGTCCAACGGCTGCGCAAAACGCCGGCCTACCGCCGCCCAGCCGCCATTGTCCTGGCGCGTGCTCGTCGCCGTGAAGCACAGCGCGCCATCCTCGGAATAGGGGCTCGCAGCCGCCGTCGTCGTGAAAGTCACGCCGGGCTTGGCCGTGCCCTGATTCTCCGAGTCAAACGCGAATTTGGCGTAGTCGTTGCGCTCTGACGGGCGGTATTCGGCCAACGCCGAGCAGGCGTCGACCAGCCGTGCGCTGGACGCGTCGTGGGCGTCGCGCGCAGCGCCGACTGCCTGCACATCAATCTCAATCTCCAGCCGTGGCCGCGTCGCGCCCGCGCGGCTGGAAATCGTCCACTTGTCGCCACCATCAGCGATGTCTTTTGCGGTAACCACACGCGGCATCTCGTATTCCCGATCCAGCGCCGCCCAGTCGACCTTTTCGGCTGCTGCCCCGAAGGACTCGCCCAAGGCAATGACCGTCAATTCCGCGCGCGTGTCCAGGCCATCCAGGCCCTTGGCGGCAAGCGTGATGGCGTTGTCGCCGGCGGCGAGTACAGGCAGCGCCTCTGGCTTGATGCGGTCCTGGAACTCGCCGCGTTCATTGTAGTGGGCCACGCCGTCCGGGCCCTTGATTTCCACGTACTCGCCGGACCCCAGCGCCCAGGGCAATGTCAGCTGCCGGCCATTGACCGCCAGCGACAGTTCACTCAGGCTGTTCTTCCGCAGAGGCAGACTGAAGATGGGGCTGATGACCACATCCACCGTGCCGCCAGCCGGCACCTCATTGATGAAGACATTGATTTCGGACAGCGCGCTGGTGCGGATGTAATTGCGGTACACGGCGTGGCTGCCGCCGCTGGCGCGGTAGGGCCACTCGTAATCCGTCAGTCGCGCGGAATCACGCTCGCGCAGCGGCAATTCGACGTAGCGCCACCCCGTGAAATCCAGATCGACGTAGTGGTCCGAGATGGCCCCGTGGTAGACCGCCGGCGTGCGCAACTGCACATTAAGCAGCGCGCCGGAACCATCGCCCTTCACCCATAACCCCACACCCTGGCCGGCGCCCATACTATGATAGGGATGCCCATAGCTACGGCCAAGCATCGCCCACGAGCCACGGGACGTCTCGCGCGCATTGGTCGCCCGCAAGCGCAGATTGCGCGCACCACCGCGCGTGTCTTCAGATACAGCCTCAACCGCCAGCTTCACGCCCGTCGCGCAGCTCTGCTTACTGGCGCCGTCATCGCTAAAATCAATTAGCACGGCCGCCTGCTTGTCGTCCACCGGCGCCAGGCTGTAGAGCGCCTCAATGCGGGCGCGCAACGGCTGCGCGGCGTGGGGATTGGCCGCCGTCCACGCCACGCCTTGCGCATTCAGCGCCGTGAGGCGACGGGCTGCCATCGCCACCGGCGTGAAGCGCCACTGGCCGTCGCCGTCCTGGCGCAGGCGGAAATCCTGCCCGGGCTCGGCGACGCGCGCCAGCGTCGCGGCGTCAAAATAGCGCGCCAGACGCAGCCGTTCGTACCAACCGAGGATGGTAAACATGTCCTCCTGCCGCCCGTTGGGTGGGCGCCGGGACACATTGACGCTTTGGATGGACATCGGCCCGTCCATGGCGAGATTCTTGGCCACGAAGTACTCCATTTCATCCACAAACTGCCCCCGGGCCATGGTCGATGGCCCGCGCGGTGACCACCAGCCCAGCTGGGGCTCAACGAGGTCGGTCTGGCGGTAGCGCGAGGCGATGCGGATGTGGTCGTCGTGGAACTGCTTCATGGCCCACACAGGGTGATCCCAAGCGCCAAGCCGCGAATGGAACCACCAGTTGTTATGGCCGTGGCAGCTTGCTTCGCTTACGCCGCCAAGCTGCAGGCGCTGAAAGATTTTCCAGCGCATGGTGTCGATGCCGTAGCGGCTGCGCATGCCCTCAGAGCCATCAAAATACAACATGTCCAGGCCGCAGCTGTTGTACACCTTGGCGATGGCGTCGGCGAGCTCGTCGGCCAGAGCGCTGTCGGGCTCGGGATAGAAGGCGATGTAGCGCTGCTGAAGGTAGTCGGCGGTCGCGCCGGCCGCATGCTCGGCGACGACGGTGCCGAAGGCACCCCGCTCGCACTCCATGAACGCGTAGGGCGGTTCGTGGGATATGGCCGAGTAGCGGATGATCTCATCGCCGATGCGGATCGCATTGCCATTGCTGGCGTAGGTCCAAACCAGCTCATGGCCGCGCACAGGCTTTTCGTTCACATAGAGCGTGCGCTCTTTGGCGCCGAAAGGCCGCGCCAGTGTATAGCGCGCACTGGCAATCAGATCCGGCGATGGTCGCGGCGTCACCCAGGAATCCCGGGGGTCAATGCAGGCCGTGAGGGTGTGGATGCCCGCCCGCAAACCCGCCGCGTGAATCTTCGCCACTACTGCTTTCATTTCTTCCAGGCCACCAGGATAATAGCCGCGGTTGATGTCGTAATGGCCGAGCGTGCGCCACCAGCCGTGGAGATGGATGAACATGAAGCCACCGCGCCGTGCCAGCTCAATCCAGTCGTCCGTCTGCGCTGCCGCCAGGTCGGCGAAGAGATACGACCCGCGCGTGGCTGGCGAATCCGCCGCAAAAGGGCCGCCATGCGCGGAACGCGGTACCGCCTCGCGTTCGGCCAGGCACTGCAACAATGGCCGTAAGCGCGCGCGCGGCGCCGCCAGCAAGGCCACGCTGTGGCCGCAGAGACCATGCTCGGCCGTCGTCCACGCCTGCAGCTGTGGCGGCCTCTGCGCGAAACGCGTATCGACGCCCAGGGACAGACTGCGCAGGCACAAGCCCGCCTCATCATCGGATATCAGGCCGGCCATGGCGCCGACATAGCGGTCCATCACCGTTGACAGGCGGCAAAAATACACGCTGCGGACATCGGGCACTGTCACCTCGTCCACCGTCAAAACCACATAATCGGCTTCGATCCGGGGCACCAGGCGCACCTGACCGCCCTGGCGATTGAAGTTGATGAGCAGGCGGCCCGCGTCGTCCACGCTGGCACGGCGGCCGAAGAGCATCCGGCCGCCCTCCAGGGCCAGGCACCCCAGGGGCGCCGGCGCGCTGAGCAGCTCCCGCTCGGCGCTGTCAGCCGTGGCCTTGAGGCGGCAGGAATGCAGCTGGCCGTCCTCGCCAACCACGAAGATGGCGTTGCTGGTCTCCCAGCGGGCAATTTCCGGCACGGCTGGATGGTCCTCCACGATCTCATAGTCGCTCTGCGCGTGGGATGTCCAATCGGCCAGTTCGGCCATTTCCTCGGCGCTCAACGCGCGTTTGTAGATGCGCAGATCGTCGATCAGCCCCCGGTGGGTCGTGTTGCCCATCCAGCGCCCCAGCAGAATATCGCCGTCGGTCCCCACGGAATAGTCCCATTTGGCGCTGCCGGCGAGCTTACCATTGAGATAGGTCCGGATATCCGGCCGGCTGAAGCTCACGCCAATATGCACCCAGCGATCTTTGGGCAAACCGCCCACGATGGGCGCCCCGACCTCCCGCCATTCCTCACCAGGGACATTTGCGCGGTGCCCAGGGCGCCCCATGCGAAAACTGCAATAGTCGTC
>JAQWBY010000137.1 GCA_028706165.1 Lentisphaeria bacterium
GTCCACGGTCATTTCGCCACTGGTGCTGGTGTAGCTGATATCCAGGCGCTGCATGCCGCCAGGAATGATCTCAATCATCTGCTGCAGGCAATGCTGGCTGCCATGGGCGCCGGGGTTGTCCACGCGGAAGCCCACGCGAGCAGCTGTGGCGCCAGTGTTGCGGATGTCCAGACCAATACGCTGGTAAGGCCGCAGGTCCCACTTGCCCTCGGAGGCCTTGAGCGTGATGCCTGGCCAAGGCGTACCGGGCTGGAAAACGATTTCCAGAGCGCCCTCTTCGGTCAACCGCGTCGTCGTCTCGCGCATCTCCAGCAGCTCAGCGGGCACTGGCGCGCTGAAGTCATAGAGAACCAGTTCGTCTGCCATGGTCAGAGCTCCCATTGTCATCAGTGAAGTTGCCAACAAAGCCAGTCCGCCACGAGGGCCGTGCGGGCGCGAAACAGTATTTTTGCGCATGAATGTCGACATAATGCTCCTTGGTTTCGTCCCGTCGGGCCGAGCCGCCGGAAACAGCTGCTGCTTTGGCGAAGGCGCCCCGCAAGCTGGGTACTTGGTGGTGGGCAATTGTGGGTAATGAGTCAGTGAGGGTCAACGCACGAACGTGCCCGATTATTGTCTTTTAGCGCGGCACCGCGACGTCTTCCAGCACCCGCCCGACGACCTCGTCGCAAGTCAGTCCTTCGATTTCGTATTCCGGCCGCAGCAGCAACCGGTGGGCCATGACCGCGCGCGCCAGGCCTTTGACATCGTCGGGCGTAACAAAATCACGGCCGTCGAGGGCAGCGGCAGCGCGGCTGGCCATGACCAACGCCTGCGTCGCCCGCGGACCGGCGCCGACCAGTACGCACTCCTGCCGCCGAGTCGCCTGAACAAGTCGCACGATGTATTCGAGCAGCTCGTCCCGCAGCAGCACCTGTGGTAGCTGGGCGCGTACCACACTGAGCGCGCCGGGCGCAAGCACCGGCGTAATGGCGCCATCGGCGAGAGCCTTCTCCGGCGCGGCGTCGTTGGCCATGCGCCTGGCCAACTCGAGTTCGTCATCCCAGCCAGGCATGTCCATGCTGATTTTGAGTAGAAAGCGGTCTTTCTGCGCCTCAGGCAGCGGATAAGTCCCCTCGTACTCCACGGGGTTCTGGGTGGCGAACACCGTGAAATCCGCCGGTAGCGGATGGGTCTGACGATCCAGGGTCACCTGCCGTTCCTGCATGGCCTGCAGCAGCGCCGACTGGGTCTTGGCGGGTGCGCGGTTGATCTCGTCCGCCAGCAGGAACGTCGTGAACACCGGCCCTTTCATGACCTTGAATTCCTGGCTGCGCATGTCAAAAATCGTTGTGCCGGTAATGTCCGACGGCATGAGATCGGGCGTGAATTGAATGCGGCCAAAATCGCAGCCGAGGAGCTTCGCCAAGGTCCGCACCAGCAGGGTCTTGGCCACGCCGGGCACGCCTTCGATCAGCGCGTGCTGACCGCAGCAGATGGCGATCAACGCCTGATCCAGCACGTCCTGCTGGCCAATAATCACCTTCGCGGCCTCCTGTTTCACTTGGGCCAGTACATCTTGAATACGCATGTCGGTCATGGTTGTCTCTCCTACCCGGCGCTGCCGCCGGGCCTTGCTTCAGCGTTGCCACCTGTGGCCAAGTTTGTCACACCAGTGATTGTAGAGCTCCGTCAGCGATCGCCGTTCTGCGACCGGCCTCGCGGCATTCGCGGCCAGCTCGGCATTGATCTCGTCGAGCGCGCCCTGCGCGTCCCCTTGCTCTGGCCGGACGGCGTCCCGTGCCCACTCGTCGCGACAGGCGGCGAGCAGCTGCGACGGCGGCACGTTTGCCTGCAAGAGCCGCGCCAAACCGGCGGCGGCGCTGGCCGGCAAGGGCTCGTCGTCATCGTCCTCACACACGGGCAAATGCTGCTGACGCCAGATGACCATGCCGAAGAGGATCAGCACGCCAATCACCAACCCATGCAACCGCGCCCGTCGCATGAGGGTCACCAAGCCCGGCCGCTCGGCCACGCCAAGATGCCACTCGTCAAATAGCAGGCGCTCATCATCGCCGGCACACCAGGCGAGGAAGGCCGTTTCGCGCGCAATGCTCAGCGCTTCATTGCTGAACAAGTAGCTGCCCGCGCATAGCACAATGCGGCCACGCCCCCAGCTGCGCTGCAAGACCACTGGCTGACCGCCAAGAATATACAGCACCGACCAATCCGCCGGTACCGCGCCAAACCCGCCGCGATCACGCCACAGCAGCTCGGACGGCAAAGCACCCGACGGCATTGCCAGGTGCGCCCGGCGATCAACACCGGCAACCACTGGCGGCAAGCCGCCCACCTTCGGCAAGCTCAACCGGCTAGCCAATGTTGCCGCTGGACGGGGAGCGGGACAGGTGCCGCAGCCCGCAGCGCATTCGCTCGGCTGCGACGCGCCTGCTTCAGCCAAATCCGCGCTAGCCAGCGCGACCAACAGCACGCCGCCGCCATGAACAAAGTCCAGCAACGCATCGTCCTGCAGGGTCTCCAGCTCCCACGGCGACAGCCCCAGCACGAATAGACGCGTGCCGGTGGACGGCGAGGACGCCGCCGGCAGCTCCACCGGTGGACGATAGAAGCGCGCGAGCTGACGGCCGGGCACTTCGCTCAAGGCGTCGTAATAAGCGCGGCAGCCCATGGGGTCCGCACGCAGACTGGAATACTCGGCGTAGGCATCGCCGCGCGCAAAACGCCACGAGAGCAGCATGTACAGCCCCGCCACCAGCAATACCGCCAGTAAACATAGACCGGTTTTGGCTAAGATGGACGAACGCTCACGCATATAAAACAGTTATCCCGATATCAATCGTGGTTCGTAGGCGGCAAGACCGGCGCGGCAGGCTCGGCAGGAGGAGGTGTGGTGGCCGCAGTAGACGGAGCCGCAGGCAATTCCGGCGGCGATGCGGGCACAACAGGCAGCGAGACCTGCTTGGCCGCAGACATAGGCGGCGAAGCCCCCAGCGGAACATCAGCAGGTTCATCAGCAGGCACGGGAGGTGGAATCGCCGACGCCAAAGGCGCCAGAGGCGCAAGCGGTGGGTGCTTCACTGCAGGCGTGGCCGGCGGCAGTGCGTTCCAGGCGGGCGCGGTGACGGCCGTGCGCACCCGCGCTTGCACGCTGGCGACCAGCGCCGCATCAGCGACGAGACGGCCGTACCAGACAGCATCAAAGAGCCGGCCATTGGCGACGAAGTCGTCAAAAAACTGTCCAGCGATGCGGCCGCGCTGGCGCAGTTCGCGGAAATAGTCGTGGTTGCTCTTGCCGCGGGCAAGACGTAGCAGCTCCCGTTCGGCGAGCGCGGCGATGTGAGCCAGATACCACGAACGCAGCGCCTGTCGCCACTGGCCTTTGCGGGCGTGCTCTTCGGCCTGCTCGACCCAGCCGTCGGGGCTACGTTCTTCGGCGGCGAGCACAGCCTCGGCAGTCGGCTCCGCAACAGCTGCTGTCGTCCCCACAGCCTGCGCTGCCCGACGGCGACGCTTGGCCAGCGTGCGCCGCAACAGCCGCACGGCCAAAATGACCAGCAGTACCGCCAGCAGCAATGCCGCCCAGTGCAGGATGACCATCAGGCCATCACGGCTGAACCAGCCCGGATGTGGCATGGCGCCTCCCGGCCCGTCATCCCAATCCGGCACAAAGCGCCGCCACCAGTTGCGAATGCGGTCCAGGGCGTCGCGGACGTCGTCAACAACATCACGAATCACCCCGGCGATGCTTTCCGCCCAAAGCGCCATGTGTTGCGACCATTCGCGCTCTGCCTCGCTCGGCGGCGCTGGCAGGCGCCACGCGTACATTCCACGGGCCAGGACGCGGTCGATGCGACCATCAAGCTCGGCACTACCCACGGCATCCGCCGCCAGCGCGGATACGCCGCCGCCGGTAAGCGCGACGGCCGCCAGCAACACGCCCAGCGCATGCGGCAACCGCCCTTGATACCGCCGCAGCGCCGCCAGAATGTCCTCGCCCGTGCCAATGGCTTCAACGCGAAAGGCCATGCCGCTCAGCAGTGCCAGCCACAACAGCTCCATGCCAACATGAGTCAGCAGCAAAGTCAGCATGACAAAACTGCTGTTGATAAGATGGAAGCCGCTCGTCGTGAAAACGGTGTCCAAACCAGTCAGCATACGCAGAAATTCCGGCAGGAAATTCACCGCGATGGCGCAGTTGAGGGCGAGCACCAACGCCGCCGGCAGCAGGATGACATGGAGCAGCAGCAGGTCTTTCACGCTGTGGCGACAGACGGTCAGCGCCCGCTGACCAATGCCGCCCTTTGCGTCGTCGTCCCACCCCAACGCCGTCGCTGCCAGCGCGACACCATGGCCCAGCGGATAGAGCACAAGCGTGCAGGCGCTCACCAAACTCAGCCCGAGTACCCACGGCTGCACCCGGCATTGCGCCGCGGCCAGCGCTCGAAAAGAACGCCAGGACCACGCCTGCGCGGCGTCGCCATCCAGGCGCCTGCGCATATACTGACAGACATTCGCGAGGCAGACGCGATACCACAAGTACAGCCCCGCCAGCACCAACGCCCCGGCAAGGCAGCGCCAGGTCGCGCGCCGGCCAACGCCCATGTCCAGCCAAAAATACATCAGTGCCAGGATGAAAGGCGCCGCGCCACCTAGGAACCAGCACCAGGCCGCCGCCGGTAAAGCCCGCAGCTGAGCCAGGGCGTCGTCCATCAGCCCCAGTCTGGCGAGCTCATACAGGCGTAGCCGTTTTTTCATCAGCCTCCCCCATCCGGCGCACCGCCTTCGCCGCTGATCAGGCGGAAGACCTCGGCGCAGACGCCACAGAGCTCGCAATCGTGGCCGCAATCGGCCGTGCGCTCGTACCAGTCGGCCGGAAAACGGCTGTTGTCCAAATACGGCATGCCCGGCAGCGCCGAATGGCCCGGCTCCAGTAAATCCAGTACATTGCCATGATAGCGCCCGCGCACATAAGCGCCGAGGACCTTCTGCGGCCGCGGATGTACCCGCGTCGCCAGCTTCACCGTGCTGAACCACGCCTCGTAGTGATGTATGTCTTCCGGACGAATCCAGCAGTTGCGCAAGAGCCACGGCCAGTGCTCGGGCTTCTCCAGGAACTCCCAGCATGGCGCCGGATAGGCCAGCGGCCGTCCGGGCTGCTGTCGCGCCTCGGCCTCGTGGGCGACCAAGTTGTCATGGAAAGTCTGGTAGGCGCAATCGTACAGACAGCCGCTGTTGGCCAGCAGATGCAAGCTCTTGTCGTGCGCATCACACCAAGCCTTCAGCGCAGTGATCTGTGATGGCGAACGATTGAGCTCGCGCTTGAGGTAATAACCGTCAAAGCAGTCAGCCAGATGCGCCATCGCCGCCACCGACCCCACGCGCATATTCACCGACGCACGAACCTCAATCCGCGGAAACTCCCGCTTGAACTGCCGCGCAATCGCCAGTGACGTGGTCGTGACCGCCGCCAAGGGCACGAACTGCTCCACCAAGGCCACGCCACGCCGCACCCGCTCTTCCAGAGCATACGACATCGCCTCCGCGCCGTAGCACGACGAATTGAGCAGCAACACCGCTTGCACGCCCATCCCCGCCAGCTCGCGGATGTCGCTGCCCATAGCGTTCCAGGCGTCGTCCACACTCCACTCGTCGTCCAGCCCCAGCGGGGCACGACCGCTGGCTTCGGCAGGAAGGGCAAAATACACTTCGGCCACCGCGCCGGGATAGGCAGCGACGACGTCCACGATGGACCCGTAGTCGCCGGGAAGCTGGTAGCCGATGGCAAAACGCATGCGATGCTACTCCTTGTCCGTCAGCCGCGCGCTGTCCTTGGCGAGAACGCCCTGCCAGCCGTCGCTGCCCAGCGGCGGCAGCTTCCACGGCGTGCGCTTGCGGAAGGGATTTTTGAAGGTCTTATTGAGTACGCCCTTCGCCTCCAAGTGTGCCAGGCAGGCACGGAAGCAGCCGCGCGCGCCCTCTAGCGCCGGGTTATGGCCTTCGATGCGGCCGTACTCCATAGCCTTGTCCATGGCCGGACCGCCCGTGTAGCCCTGGAAATCCTCGGGCTTGTGCGTGGGCTGAAAGAAGGGATTGTAGTCGGGATTGCCCCCGCGATAGCCTATGGAGCACTTGATGATATCAAGCTTGCCCCATTCAATCTTGCGGCCGGCAACGACGATGGACTCGGTCTCCGTCGCCGATATGGCCTTGCCCGAACACTCGCGCACACAGCTCATACAGCGGTCGCAAATTTTACCATCGAAAAGCGGGTCAGGCTCCAACTCAGCGTCCGTCAAGATGGCGACAAAGCGCTGCATGGGCCCGAACTCGGGCGTCAGAAAGACTTTGCTGTAGCCGAACTCGCCCATGCCGGCGGCAAAAGCCATAATGCGGAAGTCCGGCATGACGTCAGGAAAGGGCAGGCCCTCGCGCACGGGCCGACTGCGCTCCGGCGTCTCCGCCTGCCGCGGAAAGCTGATACTGGCGCCAATGTACATATTGGGTATCGGTACGCCTTCGTAGCCCTCGTCCTCCAGGAAACAGCACAATTCCCGCATGACGCCGGGCATATAGACGTTGTTCATGTGGCCGTAGCCCATGCCCGTATAACTGGCGAAGTAGGTGCCTTCCTCAATGCCGCGCATGTAGCCGCGTGGTATCCGGAAAGCCAGCACAATGGCCGCCTTGGCGTCCGGAAAAATGTACCGGGGATCCTGCTGCTTCGGCGCGCCCTCGAAGCGCTCCATCGACGCGATACCACACAAATCCGCCCCGAGCTCCCGGGCTACGCGCTTCACTTCTGCTGCTGTGAGCATCTGCTGCTTCCTTCTGCTTGTTATTCCTCAACCAGGCAGCACCTGCCGCCGGCTGAATTCACGGACGCACGCGTACCAGTCCTGGTACTGCTTGAATTTGACCTCGTAGAGGCCGGCCTGCTCGGCATCGGGCTCTACCAGCCGCTCGGGATCGAAAGTCTGCTTGGCCAGCTCCTGCACCGGCCGGTCTTCGACGGCGCTCTGCGCCAGCCGCGCCGCACCCAGACAACCCGCCTCGGCCACGTCCAGGCACTGAATGGCCTTGTTCAGCACATTGGCCTTCATCTGCACCAACGCGCGATTACGCGACCCGCCGCCAGTTGCGATCAGGCGCGAAATCGCCATGCCGGACTGCTCCAGCAAAGCCAGATTAAGCTTCATCTCCAGCGCTACGCCTTCAAGCAGCCCCTTGAGCACCTCGCCGCGCGGCGTGCTCAAACGCCAGCCCCAAATGCAACCCGGCGTATGCGGGTCGAAATACGGCGTCCCCGACGGCGTAAAATACGGCAAAGCCAGCAGACCGCTGGGTGCGGCCGGCATTTCGGCGAGAATCTCGTCGTAGCTGTGACCGAAGCCGAACTGGTCGTGGCAGTACTGCAGCAGATTGCTGCCCGTGAGGCTGTAAGCCACCGACGTGTAGCAGCCTTTGATGCTGTAGTCGTAGCTGCAGAGGTTATTCCGGCAGAGCGCCTCGCTGCGCGTCAATGCCGGCACGACCGGGCACAGACATTCAACCGTCCCCGCCGCGTACATAGCCGTGCCCTGCTCGATCACGCCGGCGCCCAGCGCGCCGATCGTCTGGTCGTGCCCGCCGGTGACGACCGCCACCCCGCGCGGCAAACCGAGCTCAGCGGCAACCGCGTCGCTCACCGTCCCGGCGATGCTGCCGCTGGCCAGCGGTCGGGCCAGCTTGTCCGGCGACAACGCCAACGCGCCTAGTATCTCCGAGCTCCAGCAATGCTTCTCGACGTCGAAAAGCATGGTGCGGCCAGCCATCGGCCAGCCCATGGCCGGATCGACGCCCAACCGCTGTTCCAAAAGGTCCTCGTAGCACAAGAATGCCCGTGCAGACGACCACACCGCCGGTTGGTGCTTCTTCAGCCAGAGCAGCTTGAAGAGGCTGAACATGGGTGACGGCGTGTGCCCGGTCAGGTGGTAGAGCCGTTCGAGACCAAAACTGGCCACAAAGGGCGCGACCATGTCCAACGCGCGGCAGTCCGACGACACCAGGCCATTGCCCAGCATTTCGCCGTGCGCGCCAACCGGCGTAACGGCCTCGCCCTGGCTGGATATGCCCAGACCGCGCAGCGGATCGCCGACCGACGTTTGCGCCGCCGCCTCGGCAATCACCGCGCAACAGGCGTCCATCACCTCGCTGGACGACAACTCGGCCCAGCCGGGCCGTGGCGTCTGCACGGCGTATGCGCGGCGCGCCGAACTCAGCTGCCGGCCCGCGTCGGAAAAGACCACGGCTTTGCAGCCGCTGGTGCCAATATCCACGCCCAGGTAACTCATGGTGGCGGTCCTCCTGTCAGTATGCGAAAATGGTCAGCGCCGCGCGCGCGGCATCACAGCTCGGTAATGTCGTACTTGAGATAGCGCGTAAAGGCCTCCCGCAAGGCCACGGCGACCCGCCCCGGCGCCACGCTGACGTGATGCCGATAACCCGCGTAGGCCATCTTGTAGAGCTTCTGCTGCAAATCAGGAATGTGCGCCACGCCCGCGCAGCCGAAGAATTCCGCCGGAATAGGATCGTTGGTGAACTCGCCCTCGCCGAGGTAGAAACGCAGCTTGCCGTCCTGGGTGGTCGCGCTGGCGAAGGAAAAAGGCATGGGGCTGATACGACCGACATTGCAGCCGTAACTGCAGCCGGCACCGAGGCTCTTCACAAACATCGGGTGGTCAATCACTTTGCCCTTGGCAGTCATCAGCGACTGCGGCACCGGCCCGCAGTGGAAGAGAATGCACTTGTCGTCGTCGTCGCCGTAGTTGTTGTTCCAATCCAGGCAGGTCGGCGTCTTCTCGGTCGCCAGATTCAAGGCCCGCATCGCCACGGCGTTGCAGACGTCCAGCTCGCAGGCCGCCGGGAAGCCGCGGTCATTCAATTCGCTCAGCAACACACAGGGCGATACACCCAGCGACTTCTCCAATTCAAGCCAGCAACGCAGGCCCAGGGCGTCCAGACCATTCTCGGCAATGATCTCGTCCAAAACCACACTCAAACGGACCATCGCCGAAAAATTCTTGGCGGGCACGCCGGAGAAGTCCGTATAGGCCTTGAGGCGCTTGGCCTTGGCCTTGCACGCGGCCGTGGTGTCCTTCATGTTGTTGACGCGCAGCACGACTTCGGCCAAGTCGTTGGTCTCGGTAGTGATGCCGTACTTCTGCAGGGTCAATTCGTCAAAACGGACAGTCTTGAAAGGGCTGGTCCGCGCACCAATGGCGCCAACGGTAAAGCGCTTCATGCCATTGGCCACCCGGCATACCGCCGCAAAATCACCGATCTGCTCGTCGAACTTCGGCGAAGACGGATGCAGGGTCTGCGGCGGAAAAACTGTATAAGGCAGGCCATACTGGTAGAAGACGTCCATGACCGAAAACTTGCCGCAGAAGGCATCCCGGCGGGACTCGAAGCCCATTTTGTCAAACGTGTCCGGATAAGCCTGGATGTAAATGGGCACGCCGCAGTCCCGCAGGGCGGCAATGGCGCCATTTTCGTCGCCGAAATTCGGCAGGCTGAGGATGACGCCCTGATACTTGCCGCGGTTCTCCTCCAGGAATTTGGCATAGACGCGGCCTTCCTCGGACGTCTCAATGGCGCCATTGCGGGTGGCTGCGGCGTCAAGCATCAGCACGCCGTAGCCCAGCTTGCGCAACTTCGCCGCTATCTCTTTGCGAGCCGACGCGATCAAACTCTCAGGAAAGAAACCGCGATTGCCGAAGT
>JAQWBY010000138.1 GCA_028706165.1 Lentisphaeria bacterium
CGTACTCATTGCCGCGCGCGAGTTCATGCCATGGGACGAATACGGCAACGCAGTGGCCAACCCGCTCTTCACTGGCCTGGAGACCGCCGAGGTCGCCGATGCGGCCATCAGCGACCTGGTCTTCACCACGCTTGATCAACCTGCGCTGCTGCCGGGCAAAATCCCCGCCAGGAACAGCCTGCGCGTCCTGCGCGCCGACGGCTGGGAGACGCTGGCAACCTGCGACGGCCAGCCGGCCGTGCTCCGCCGGGCGCTGGGCGCCGGTAGCATATACGCCATCACGCCGATGCTGCAGGACTATGCGGCCGCTGCCGTGACCACGGCCCTGTTAGCGCGACACGACATCCGGCCGGCGTTGAGCATCGCCCGCGTCCCGGCGGGCGATCTCGCCCCCAATATCGAAGCACACTGCGCCCGGCGTGACGGCATGGTCCTCGCCTCGCTCCTCAATATCGATCTCTACCCGAAATGCGTGGACATCGCTCTGCCGGCCGGCTGCGCCGCCGCCGCTGATCTGCTCAGCAACGAGTTGCTGCCCGTCGCCGATGGTCGCGCCCGCGTCATGCTCGGCAACAATCGCCATGGCGTCATCGGCTTCGCCCCCAACGCCGACCAGCTCGCACAGCGCTTCGGTGCCATGACGGCCGTGAGCCGCGACGCCGTCACTGCTCGCTATGACAAGGCCGTCAAGACCCACGAACAGGTCCTCGCTGCGCAAATCGCCAGCGCCGGCGTCTTCCATATCGACCCGACGCACACGTCACCCATCGATCTGCGCGCGCACGCCAACGCCGCCTTTGTCGACGCAATCGCCAACGACGGCCAAGGCGGCTGGACCGACCAGGGCAAGGACCAGTCGCTGGACCACACGCCGTGGGAAATCACCCCGCTACTGGGCGTGCCCTGCGATTTCATCCGCTTCGACGCCAATGACAACCGCTGCTGCATCATCCTCGCCTCGACCAGCGTCAAGCGCAACGACCCGGCCGAAAGCCACGGCATTCCGATTAAAGACCGCTGCCGCGCGCTCTTCTTCTTCCACACCACGGCCAACGCGCAGCCCGGCGATACGGTCATGACCTACCGCGTGCACTACCTCGACGGCGGCAGCGTGGACGTGCCGGTCATCTGCGGCCAAAACATTGACTTGTGGACATTGCCCGAGCCGCCGCCCACCGCGAACTACCACCCGGCTTGGCGCAATTCCGCCGGTCGCGGCTTCCAGGTCTTCGCCTGGCGCAATCCCGAGCCGAACCGCAGTATCAGCCACGTGGACATCATCTCGGCGGGCGGCGCGGCAGTGCCCATCATCATCGGCATCACGGCGGAAAAACTGGCACCAGGCATGAATGAAGTATCGCTGGCCAACATCGCCCCACACCCCTGGGGCTGCGAGGCCGTCGTGGTTAATGGCGTCACCGAAGTCGTGGTGTCGGAAAAGAGCTCGAACTGGGCCGGCGTGCGCTTCCCGCTGCCCGAGCCGCTCGTCCTCACGACCGAGCAGGCCCGCAAGGCCGTCATCAGGTACGAGGTCAACGGCGGCCGGGATCCCTTCGGGAACTACAAAGGCGGCCAGGCGCTGCAAATCTCCATCGGCAAGGGCTTTGTCCATTCGCACATGCGTCCGGACAGCCACGAGGAGACCTTCGAGGCGGCGAGCGAACCCCTGTACCGCTGGCTGCCCAAGGGCAACCAGAGGGCGGGACTGAGCGTGCCGTCGCTGGCCTTCCAATTCCGTGGCACGGGCAAGAGCTCCGGCGTCTTCCTCAAGAACATCCGCATTGAGTACCCCGCAGAATGAACAGCGAACTATCGTCATATCACTTCCAGCCCGTGGCTATCGTACGCAGCTGCTTCAAGACCAAATTCGGCATTCCCCGGCAGCCCGGTCTGATCAGTGAAGCCCGTGGCAGCATCGAGTTGCTACCGCCTTACAATCAGCCCAATGCCGTGCGCGGCCTGGAGGACTTCTCGCACATCTGGGTGCTCTTCGTCTTCCATGAATCGTTGCGCGAAGGCTGGAAAGCAACTGTGCGACCGCCGCGCCTGGGCGGTGACAAGCGCGTCGGCGTCTTCGCCTCGCGCTCGCCTTTCCGCCCCTGCCCCATCGGCTTATCCGTGCTCACCCTGCGCGACGTACGCATTGGCGACCATGGCAAGATCGCCCTTGATGTCGAAGGCCTGGACCTCCTGGACGGCACGCCCGTGCTGGATATCAAACCCTACCTGCCCTACACCGACGCCGTCAGCGACGCCCGCGCCGGCTTCGCGCCTGTAGCGCCACCCAGCGCGGCTCTGCCAGTCCAGTTCAGCGACTTGGCTGCAGAGCAAGCCGCTGCCATCGGAAAACGCGGTCTGGAGGGCTTCCGACAGCTGGCCGAAAAAGTCATTGCCGCCGATCCACGGCCCGCCTACCAGCGCGAAGCCGGGCGTGTCTACGGCATTTTTCTCCACGGCTACGAAGTGGTCTGGCAGGCCAGCGACGACGGCGCCGTCGTCACCCATATCACCCGCGATGCCACGCCACCGCCGTCCAAACGACGGCAAGCACAGCAGAAAAAGCACGCGACTGAAAACGACATTACCGATGAAGCCAGCGCGGCTGCCGCAGGCACCGCCGATACCGACACGGACAACGCCGGCACCACGCCGGACCGCTGATCGCCAACCCAATACCCTCCGGCTCCAAGCGCAGGCGGCCAGCCGGCGCACACCAATTCCCATTCACCAGCAACAAGCAGCAAAGGACCGCTCTACCCATGGAAACCCGCTACGATTGCGACCTCCTGACGGCCTTTACGCAGAAGCTCTTCGTGAAAGCCGGCGTGCCAGCGGCGGACGCGGCGGCGCTCGCCGAGGCGTTGGTGTTGACGGACATGCGTGGCATTTGGTCGCACGGCGTCATCCGCAGTGCCCATTACATCCAATGCGTACAGGCAGGCGGCATCAAGCCTGCCGCCGAGCTGGCGGTGATTGCCGAGGGGCCCTGTTATCTGCGCCTCAGCGCGCAGGGCGGCCTGGGCATACCCTCGTCCATGCGGGCCATCGACATGATGCTCGAACGCGCCAGCAAGCAGGCCATCTTCATCACCACCATGAATCACAGCGATCATTTCGGCGCGGCCGGTCTCTACGCCCAACGGCTGGCCGAGCACGGCCTCTTCGGTTACGCCATGAGCAACACGCCGCCGATGATGGCCATCACTGGCGCCGGGGCCAGGGCCATCGGCAACAACCCATGGGCCTATGCCGCGCCAGGCAGTAAATACCGCGGCATCCTCTTCGATATCTGCATGGCCGTCGTCGCCAGCGGCAAAGTACAGATCGCCATGGCCGAAAACAAGAAAATTCCCTACGGGTGGATCGCTAACAAAGACGGGCACCCCAGCAACGACCCCGCCGACGTGCTCAAAAAAGGCGGTTTCTTCCTCCCCGTCGGCGACCACAAGGGCTACGGCTTCGCGCTGATGGTCGAAATCATGACCGGCGTCCTCGGCGGCGCCGGCGTCCTTGGCGGCGTCCACGCGTGGAATAAACAGCCTGGACGCGATGCAAACACCGGACAGTGCTTCGTCGCCATCAACCCGGAATTCTTCGGTGGCCTGGCGCCCTTCCGCGCCCAGATCGACCACGTCATCGACACGCTGCTGCAGAGCCCCAAGGCCCCCGGCGTGGAACGCATTCTCTATCCTGGTCAGCTGGAATTCGAAAAAGAGACCGCAGCGCGACAGCATGGCGTGCTCCTCACTGACGCGTCCCTGCAAGAACTGCGCGCCGCGGCCGACTTGGTGCAGGAGCCCTTCAGTCTCACGCCACTGGCCGAGTAAGCGGCCGCTCCCGTGCTTATCCCACTGCCCTGCCCTGGGTTGCGGGGCCTTTACCGCAATTGCGCCATGGACGATGCCCGTCCATATCGTCCATCTTGTCCATAAAAACCGCCAGACGCCGCCACGGGTTCTTCCCTCACCAGAGCGGCGCCTGACGGCGGTTTATTTCCTGACGATGACGGGTTCCGGCAGCTTGCAGAGTTGGCGGATGCTGGCGAGATCAGCCGTGCTTTGGCTCAGGCCGGATGCCGGCGCTTCGATGCGGTCGGCGAGGTCCAAGGCCATGGCCAGCGCCGTCACACAATCGACGATGAACTGCTTGCGGCATTCCGTAGCCTTGTCTGGCGTGGCTTCGGCCCGCAGCATATGGCAGTCGAATTCGCAGACGCCGCGCCAACCGAATTGCTTGAGAGCCCAGAACATGAACACGGTTTCCTTCAGGCCTTCAGGACCGACCAGCGGCGGGAAGTCGTTGTCAAACTGCGCCTTGATCTGGCTGCCGAAGTGGAGGAATTTAAGCTTATTGAGGCTGCACAGGTAGCTCACTGTCATGACGGCGTTCATCAGCGCCATGCTTTCATGTTGGAGTAACTCGGGATTCACACCCCAGAAATCCGGGTCCCGCAGTCGCCCGAGGATAAAGCCGGCCGCGTGGCCGCTGGTAGGCAGGAACATCTGCCCGCGCGGCTCGTTGGGCTTGGGCTCCACCGTGGCGCCGACGTAATTCGTCATGCCCTTTTCGCGGATGTAGTCGCGGACATGGTTCAAGCCTTCGGCAAGCCACTCATATACCTGGGTCCACGGCGTGACCACCGGCACTTCAAAGCCGTCGCGGGCGACCCAATAGATGTAATGGCGTGCACCAAGAAACTGCCCCATGCGCAGCGCCCGCTCGACTTTCAAGCGCGCTAGGCGCCGAATCTCGGCATCGGGATTGCAAATACCGCCATTGCGGAAAAGGGGATGGCCATGGAGACTGCAGACCGCCGAGTTCACTTTTACTCCGCCCTCATCCAGAATCGCCTTGATCTCCCGCAGCTTCTTGGCGCAGGCGCTGTTGGGATCAAGATCGTCTTCGGGCTGTTGCGGGTCCCAGGGCACGAGATCGTCGTCATGGAAGCCCGTTGCTTCGATGTAGCCTTCTTTGCCGGCCCAAGCGAGGATGCGCGCGGTTTCCAGCGAGTCCATGCGGTTCAGCACCGCGCCGCCAAAGGGATCCGACAGAGGACTGCCCACGCACCAAAATGGCATGGACCGTTCAGTGATACAGGATTGAGCCGTCATAGCATTTCCTTAAGTTGTGCTGTGAATGGATCAGAGGACACCGGCAGCCCACATTAGGCCGCGCACGGTGATTTCCAGCACTTCAGGAGTGCGTTCAAAGTCGGCAATGACATGGCCGAGGGAGGAATAAAACACGCGGCCTTTGCCATAGCGGCGCGTCCACACCACGGGCATGACCGTGCCGTCGATCCAATCGGCGTGGCGAGCGTCGAAGGTCGTCGTCGCCAGCACGTTGCTGTTGGGATCGACATGCATGTAATACTGCTCGCTGTGCATATCGAAGTCTTTGAGACCCTTGAGGATCGGGTGGTCATGCTGGACGATGTTGACGCGGTAGTCGATGACGCCGCCCGGGTGGGCGACCCACTGACCACCGATCATGAACTGGTACTGGGTGCTCTGGCGGAACGCATCACCGGCTCCACCATGCCAACCACCGACCGCGACGCCCTTCTGCACCGCACCAATCAGTGCCTGCAATTCGGCCTTGCCGATCTCGCCCATGGTCCACACCGGCACAATCACTTGGTAACGCTCGGCCAGATCAGGCTCCAACAGGCAGGCCTGGGTGTCCTGGATGTCGACCTCCACCCCGCGCTCGCGGAGGGTCTTGGCAACCAGTTCGGACGTCGGCACCGGGTCGTGCCCAGCCCAACCACCGCGGAAAATCAGTATTCGTGTTGTCATCTCATCTGCCTTTTGTTTTGCGTATCGACGCGTTTATAACGTGTTCCGGATAAGATATCAGTCCAACTGGCCCTTGCTCAAGCCGATGGGCAACGGCGCGGGCCGCGCGCAGGTACTTTGGATCGCCACGGCCTGGTCCGAAGCGGCGGATTCACAAATAGCGCACATGACGTCAAGCACATGGAAAGCCAGTTCACCGCTGCAGCGGTGGGGCCGTTTGGTCTCAATGGCCTGGGCCATGTCAGCCAGACCGATGCTCCGCATATTTTCGTTGTAAATGAAAGGATTGTCAATCGGCGCCCAATCCGCACTCAGGCCAGCTTTGAAGAAGCGCGCATCGCCGGAGAAGGTGTTGGGGTCCGGCACATGCATGCTGCCTTCGGTGCCATGCAACTCGATGTCGCGGAAGTTGGAGTGCTTCCACACGTCAAAGCTGGTGACCAACGTGATGATCGCACCGGACTGGAAAGTCAACACCGCCGAAATATGCGTGTCGATCTCCACTGGGAAAGTCTTGCCGACATTCACTTTCAAGCCTTCACGGAGATTTGTCGACCGCGTGGAAAACGCGGTCACTTTTTTGACGGGGCCCAGCATCTGAACCAGCGCCGTCAAGTAGTACGGACCCATGTCGAACAGAGGCCCGCCGCCCTTGAGGTAGTAGAACGCCGGCGCAATATGCCAAGACTCGTGGCCGTGACACATCATAAACGCCGTGCCGGAAATGACTTTGCCAATCAGTCCGCTGTCCAGCACATTCCGGCAGGTCTGGTGGCCACCACCGAGGAAGGTATCCGGCGCACAGCCCACCCGCAAGCCCTTGGCCTTCGCCAGCTTGATGACTTCCAGGCCGCCCTGGCGGTCAAGGCCAAATGGCTTCTCACAATACACGTGCTTGTTGGCCTCCAAGGCCTGCAGATTCACCTCGACATGCGCCTGCGGCGTCGTCAAATTCAATATGATGCCAATCTCCGGATCAGCCAGCATCTCCTGCACTGTCATGTCCTTGATGCCAAACTCCGCCGCACGACCGCGCGAGGCCTCGGGAAGAATATCCGACCCGGCAACAATCTTCACTGACGAAAAGGTCGCGCCATTGCGCAAATACGCACCACTGATAACTCCGCAGCCAATAATTCCTGCTTTCATCGTCATGGTCTGTTCTCCTTGCTGAATCTTGCCTCGAATGTAGGTCTCGTCAACGAGAAAATTGACTTCTGTTGCACGCTGTTGTATATAATATCGCAACGACTATCAACGAAAAATGGATGGACGCGTCAAAAAAATGGACATAAAAGTCAGCCATCTCAAACCCTTCAGCCGCCGTTTCACCGTCCTCCCACCGGTAGAAACCATTGGCTATTTGCCGCGCAAAACGACGATCATGCACCAGTACTTCAGGGGGTGCAATTTTTCTTTTATTTTGTCGGGCCACGGCGAGTATCACCTGGGAGCCGCCAGCTACGTCGTCGATGCGCCATGCGTGATTCTGCAATGGCCCGGCGAGCTAATGCACTACGGCCCCAGTGAAACGTGGGAAGAACTCTTTTTTATCTACCCGGGGCATGCCCAGGAACTCCTGCGCAACTCAGGGACTTTCGCACCGGACACCGCGCCGGTCAGGCACATTCCCATGCTCAGCGCCGTCCGCGAGGCCATTGGGCGCCTGGCCCAGCGCCTCAATGAAACGCCCATCGACCCCGACGCCGTCGACTTGGCCTGCTGGGAAATCGTTATGGCCAGCTACGAAACGCCGGCCAGCCGGCCCGTAGAAGACCCGCATATCGACCAGATTGAGCGGCAGCTTCAGAGCAGCTTGGCCGGGCATGTCGATTACCAGGCGCTCGCCACCACCATGGGCATGTCCCTGGCCACCCTCCGCCGCCGCTGGGCCGCCTACCACCCCGGGATATCCTTCAGCAGATACCGCGAAAGCTTCTTCCTCCAGGAAAGCTGCCGCCGTCTCATTGAAACCGACGATCTCATCAAGGGCATCGCCGCCGCCATGGGCTTTCCCGACCAGTACTATTTCAGCCGCCGCTTCCGCCAGCTCGCACGCATGACCCCCCGCGAATACCGCCGCCGCTACCGCGCCGCCAGGTAGGGAAAAAAAAGTATATACGTACACCGAGCGCACCGAGCGTTATTCTTATTATCGCCGGCGGATCGGACGGATCGGACCGTTCGTCGCCTGGATCCGTGCGATCCGTGCGATCATTTATCTTCAGTCGGCGGAAAATGAATAGCGAGCCAGATGGTCGCGTTGTCGGGGTCGGTACTTTCCACGCGGTGTCGGCAATGTGCGGGTATAAGCATAGCCTCACCAACCTGAAGGGTAACGCGTTCGGGCCCGTCGGCGAAGAGCAGCGTGCCACAACCGGCAAGAACGGCTACCCACTCGTCCCAGTCCTGGTCGTACCAGAAATCCGGCGGCGACGTGGCCTGCATGGACACGATGCGTTCGACACGCAAACCTGGCCGACGCAACAGTTCCTCAATCCGCTCCTCGCCCGGGCTGAGTAGGACTGCCGATAAGAGGGCTGTTTTTTTCATCCCTGGTCGTCGCCTTCCTCAATCTGCTCGTGGCGCCGGCGTTGCTGAGATGCTGACAACGGGGGCGTTTTTTTCCGACTGAGCTGCCGTAGTGCCGGCATCCAGAGTTTTTTTCTTTCTCGCGCCGTAAGGGAGGGTCAACGACAGTGAGAAGATGATGAGCGCAGTGCCAGTGAGGGTCCACGCATTCAATTTTTCACCAAGGATAAGCCAAGAAAGATAACAGGCGAAAACCGGCTTGAGAAAGAAAACCATGGAGGCCTTGAAGGCCGTACAGTGGGACAGTCCGTAGTAATAAAGAAAATACGCCAGCGCGGTGACAACCAACGCCATATGCAGCAGCAGCGGCACGACGGACAGCATCTCCGCCATGGCATTCTCCGGGCGACGGATGACGACCATCGGTAATGTCAGTAAACTGCCGATAAGCGAAGAACAACCCATAAACAACATGGCCCCATAGCGGGCAACCACGCGCTTGGTGATACAGATGGACAGACTGAAGGCGAAAGCCGACATGCACATGGTCAGAATCGCATAAATCGCACTGCGCGTCGGCGTGCCGGACTCAAAGATAAACATGCTGATGCCGCTCAGACCTAGTGTAACCGCGACCCATTTGCGCCACGTCCAGGTCTCATGGTTAATAAAACGCGCCAACATGGTCGTAAACAGGGCGTTGCCACTAAAGACCACCGCAGACGACGAGGCATTCTCGAACATCAAAATGGCCGCATGAAACAGACTTATTGACAAGGTGATGCCGATGACGCCCGTCAAGGTAAAGATACCGAGATCATGCCAACCCAGCTGCCGGCCGCTACGCAGATAACCGGGCAGGCTGATCGCCAACAGCACCACGCCCGTCGTAAAAAAGCGGATGAAAACCATCGCGTAGGGATCAATTACCGCTCGTTCTGCGATGGCCTTGCTGGCAATCTCCACCGTGCTGAACAGAACGATGGCCAGAAATAACGCCAGCGTGCCCAATTTTTCCAAACTCTGCTGCTGTAAAACCACCACTATGACTCCTTGTTGGTTTGAAACGCATTCACTATCATTCGCCGCCAGGCACCCGGCCTCGTGCTAGCCCTCAATCTGGCCGCCACGGATTTTCAGCACGTTGGCCTCTGCGGTGAATTCCCGTGGAATACGCGTGCAGGCGAAGAGAATCTGGCCGCTTTTATTCAACTCGTTAATAAAATTGACGCGCCGCTGTTCGTCGAGTTCGCCGATGACGTCATCGACCAGTATCACCACGTCATCGGGATTCTGGCGGCAGCGAATGAGCTCCAGCAGGGCAAAACGCATAGCCAGGGAGGCCATGCGCATTTCGCCCTGCGAGCCAAATTTATGTAACAGCTTCTGATCCAACAGACAATTGAGTTCTGCGC
>JAQWBY010000139.1 GCA_028706165.1 Lentisphaeria bacterium
TTCTCCTAAAACCTGATTGCGTGCGCCGGAACGAAGCAAATCTGCAACGAAAATAATCAAGGGATCGCTGTTTGCAACTGCATCTGCAACAATTTACGACAAAAAGGGCTGTTGATGGACAAATATACCGATGGCGATTGTCGCGGCCGTGGGCCCCGGGGCGACTTGCGCTGATCAGGGCGCAATTTTTTCCAGCACGAAGCAATCGATGTTGAGGTGTTGTCCGCTGGTGTTGGTGAGGGTGATGGTGTTGCTGCCCTTTTGCAGAGGCAGAGCCAGTGGCTTGCCCTGCTCATTCTGTGGTTGCAGTGCCTGCCATTCGGCGGCGTTGCTGCGGCCCCAGCCGCCGGTGCCGTGAATTTGCAGCAGTGCCAGGTCGGGGATGGCGTTGCCGTTGACCGCGATGGTACGGGCTGCGGAGGCTTCGGAGGTTGCGGCGACGATAGTGATGGCATAACGGCCTTCCTGCGGCACCGTCACGTCCCAATCTAAGGCGTGGCCGGCGTTGGCCCAGCTGTAGATGCAGCCGCCGTTGCTGGTGTTCTGATGCGAGGTGCTGATGCTGACATTGCCGCCGCGTTCGGCCGTGAATTTCTCGCCTTCGACGATGATGGCGTCGGGAATGGCGAGGACCTGCAGGCGGTCGCGGGCAACCAGTGAGGGCACGCCGGGCAGAGGGGCAATGGCCAGCCGGAGGTCGGGGACCTTGCCATCTGGCGCGGGCAGTGTGAAAGCCAGCACGCTGCCGGGTTGCAGCATCAGCGCGGCTTTGTCGCCGAGAAGTGCCACCGAGCGACTGGCACCGCGGACGAAGACCTGTCCCACCTCGGCTTTGCTGTTGTTATCCGTCAGTTTGGCCGTGAAGAGACCGCTGCGGGTTTCGTTCCAGATGAATTCGCCGCGCAGTTGTCCGTCCGCCCAGGTAGCTTGCGCCGGCGTGTCGAGTTGTTTGCCGGCGATACTGATCGACACGGTGGCGGCGAATGGCTTGACGGAGGCCAGATCGTCGAAGCGCGCCTGCAGGGCTTGGCGGCCGGCTGGCAGCGGCAGGGTGACGCAGCTGGCGCCGTCGTCGTAGCTCCAGGCGCTGTCGGCTACTAGGTCGTTGTTGAGGAACAAGCGTTGGGGCTTTTTTCCGGTGTAGATACGTATTGTGGTATCAGCGGGGCTATCAATGACGGCCTTGACGGCGTGGGCATCGTAAACGGCGCCGTAGCTGACTTTGGTGTCGGCGGAGAAGAGCGTCTTGCCCTGGTGGCTGAGTTGGGTGGTGGCCTGGGCGAGCAACGTGCTCAGGATGATTGTGGCGGTACTACGAAGAAGCAGGTTCATGGTGTATTTCCTTGAAAACGTCGGTTGGTAGTGGTGAGTCGACGGTGCCGGCCCTGCCCGGCATGATACCTTGGCAAGTATAATCCATGTTTGACAGGGGGCAATCGGTGCCCCTTTTTTTTTGCGAGGCTGAAGTTGCAGAACGACCTTGGGCCGTTACAGTAAAGCCGTTTTTCAGCCATGCGGGTGTAGCATAATGGTAATGCACTGGCTTCCCAAGCCAGCTACGTGGGTTCGATTCCCATCACCCGCTCCAGGTGCTTTCAAGCCGCCGTCGCAGGTTACTCTGCCCGGCGGTTTTTTTGTATGTTGGCGTTTTCTGTGCGGGTGCATATTGGGGCAGGCGCATTGAGGTCGCAGTGACGCGGGTGCCGACCAGTGTTTGGGATGAGGTAGGACGCCTGTTTTCGGTAAGGGGACAATACTTGTCATCACGGAATGGTATGGATTTGTGCCGCGAGGACATGTGGAACGTGCCTGGCTGGGGGTATGTTATAACGCAATTATGGCAGCAGGCGCAGCCGCTGAGCGCCGGGAGAGTCTGCCGGTATGGCGCGTCAGGCTGAGTTACAAGGAATTGGCGCTGGTTTGGTCGTGGGGGAAAATTTCCCCCACGCCACCGCCGAAAGGGTGAGGCAATGGCTGACAGGCTTTGGCGAACATTTGACCGTGATCGGGCGGAACTCGATCGGCAGTACGAGGCGCCGGCGTACCGCGATGGAACGGGGCTGGTCTACGATGACCTGGAGAGGGGCGCTTTGGCCTTGGCGGAGGGTCTTGCAGGCGAGCCGCACCCGGTGGTGAAAGCGCGGGCTTTCACCTACATTCTGGAGAATGCCCGGCTGGCGGTGAATCCACTGGACTGGTTTGGCTTTCATTTTGACGTGTTGAAAGTGGTCGGCAAGGCCGATATTGGCTGGCATGTGCGGATGATTTTGGGCCGGCTTTGCAGCAAGTGGATCAACGAGCTGTGCCAAGGGCCGGTGCAGCCTTACGTCAGTGAGCGCGCGCGGCAGGGGCGGGACGATGGGCTTTTTGTGATGTACCCCGACTATGCCCATTCGTCGCCCAACTGGGATGACCTGCTGGCGCTGGGGCTGCCGGGGCTGCTTGCCCGGGCGCGGCATTTTCGCCGTGAACAGACGGACGTGACGCCAGCGCAGGCGGCGTTTTACGACGGTATTGAGATCAGCTACGAGGCAATGATCAGCTTTGCTGGGCGCCTGGCTGCGGAGGTGTCATTGCACGCTTCCGGCAATGGCAAGATGCAGCAGCTGGCGGCGGCACTGCGGCGTCTAGCCGTTGCGGCGCCGGGGAGCACCTACGAGGCGCTGGTGCTGGCGATGTTCTACTGGAAGCTGCAGGAAAATGTTGAGATGGCGCGGGTGCGGACGCTTGGCGACATGGGCGTTCTTTACCACGGCTTCTACCAGCGCGACCTGGCCAGCGGCAATGCTACAAGCGAGCAGATCAAGGAGTTGTTCAAGTATTTTCTTAATCATTTTGCGGCGATGCATGTGGTCTATCAGCAGCCGATGTATTTCGGGTCCATGGACGCTGCTGGGAACGTACAGATTACCGAGTTGAGCCGGCTGATTTTCGATGCCTACGACGAGTGCGGGCTTTACGATCCGAAACTGCAGGTGTGCATTGCCGAGAACACGCCCGATGCTTTCATCAAGCGGGTATTGGAGGCCATTCGCGGCGGCAACAGCAGCATTTCGCTGATCAACAGCGAGAATGCCATCGCGTCACTGCTGAAGTGCGGCATGAGCCTGGAGGACGCGCGCACCTTCGTCATGACGGGCTGCTGGGACTATGCCATCCGCAATGAAGCCAAGACGATACCCCTGCGGCTCAATCTGCCGAAGGTGATTGAACTGACGCTGAACAACGGCGTGGACCCTCTTACTGGCCATCGCCTAGGACCAGCCACTGGCGAGGCTGAGAGCCTTGGCAGTTTTGATGCGTTCTATGCGGCCTTCAAACGACAGCTGGCGGATATCGCGCAGTACATGATGAGCATCGCCAACTGCTTCGAGCCGTATTTGCACGAGTTCAACCCGACGTCGCTGTACTCGGCGACCATCGTTGAGAGTCTGCTGCGCGGCGTGGATGCCTACGCCTTTGGGGCAAAAGTTTGCAGCACAGTCTTCAACGTGAGTTGCCTGGCGACGACGGTAGACTCACTGGCCGCCGTGAAAAAGTTTGTCTATGATCGTGGTGAGATCAGCCTGCCGGCGCTGGCGGCGGCTCTGCGGCAGGACTGGCAGGGCGCTGAGGAGCTCCGGGCGCGGATTCGCGCTGACCATGACAAGTACGGCAGTGGCAGTGCGTTGGCGGACGACTTGATGGTTGATCTGACCAACTACACGACGTCACTGATCAATAACAAGCCCAATGGCCGCGGCGGCTTCTACAAGCAGGGGCAGATAACTATCGACTTCAATGTCAAGTTCGGTGCCAAGACGGGGGCCACGCCAGGTGGCCGGCGCCGCGGCGAGCCTCATTCCAAGAATCTGTCGGCGACGGTCGGCATGGACCGGCAGGGGTTGACGGGCCTGATCAACTCCGTGACCAAGATGGACATGAGCAATTTCAACCACGCCGGCATGCTCGATTTCATTCTGCATCCCAGTGCCGTGCAAGGCGACGAGGGCTTGGATATCATGTTAGCGCTCGTGCGGACCTACTTCCGCAAGGGCGGCCATTCCATTCAAGGCAATGTCTTTGACGCGCGGCTGCTGCGGGACGCCCAGGCGCACCCGGAACGTTACGCGACCCTGCAGGTGCGCGTCTGCGGCTGGAATGTCTATTTCGTCAACCTGAGCCGCAAGGAACAGGATTTGTTCATTGCCCAGGCCGAGCACCTGGAAAAAATAGGAGCGTACTGAGTGAGCACGGCGAACATTCAGTCCTTTCTGATGCTCGGGCAGTCGAACATGGCCGGTCGCGGTGACCTCGGTGCCGTGCCGGACATTGTTCACCCGGACATCCTCATGCTGCGTGATCAGGGGTGGGTGCCGATGCGTGAGCCCATCAATCCTGACCGGCCCTTTGCCGGCGTGGGGCTGGCGGCAAGCTTCGCCGAGGAATTTGTAAAGACCTATGGCGGCCGGGTGGGGCTGATTCCCTGCGCCGATGGCGGAACTTGCTTGGATCAGTGGGCGGTTGGCGGGGGGTTGTACAACCAGGCGCTGCGGCGGGCGCGGCAGGCCCAGCAGGACAGCCGCATTGCCGGTATACTCTGGCATCAGGGCGAAAATGACAGCCACAGCCAGGCCGATGCCGACGCCTACGAGGCGAAATTCACGCGCATCATGGACAGCCTCACCTACGAGCTGGGCATTGCGGAGGTACCCTTGGTTCTCGGCGAGATCGGCGAGTTTGCCGGCCAGTATCAGAATGGCCGTTGCCGCTTCTTCCCGCTGGTCAATCAGGCTCTACACCGGATCGCCCAGAGCCGGCCCCGTTGCGCCATTGCGTCAGCCGCGGGCCTGACGCCGCGCGAGGACCTGATCCATTTCGACGCGCCGAGCTGCCGTGAGTTTGGCCGCCGCTACTTCGCCGCATACCAGCGCCTGCGTGTGGTTGCCGGCGTCTGACGAGTGCGCAGCTGCGTTTTGTTTGGTGCTGAAGGCCTTTAGTGGTGTTTGTCGATACTGGCTTGTGATTCGATCCAGCCGATGTCGCCAAGGATGACGTAGAAGCAGGGGAGGGCGAAGAGGACGAGGATGGTGGAGGCCATCAGTCCGAATGCCGTGCTGATGATCAGCGGTTTGAGGATTTGTGCCTGTAGGCTGCGTTCGAGGAGAATGGGCAGGAGGCCGGCGATGGTGGTGCTGCTGGTCATGAGGATGGCGCGGACGCGATCGCGGCTGGCGGCTACGGCGGCTTCGGGCAACGCCTGGCCTTCCTGGCGGGCGTTTTTGAGGAAGAGCACCAGCAGGATGGAGTCATTGACGACGACACCGGCCATGGCGATAAAGCCCAGCAGACTCGGCATGCTGATGGGCACGCCCATGAGCACGTGGCCCCAGATGATGCCGATGATGGAGAAGGGTATCGCGATCATCACAATCAGCGGCTCAGTGTAGGTCCGGAATTGAAAGGACAGGAGAATGAAGACGCCGACCATGCCCATAGCCAGGGCCTTGAGCATGGACTTGCGGGCAAAGCGCGTTTCCGTTAGCTCGCCGGCGAAGGTGATCGCAACGCCGGGATAGCGCTGTTGCAGGTCCGGCAGGACCTGCTGGCGAAAGAGCCCAGCCAGTTCGTTGTTGTTGACCAGGCGCGTGTCGATTTCGCCGATGACCGTCACTGTTCGCTGGCGGTTGAAACGGCCGATGCGGGCCCAGCCGCGGCCTTCGTCCCAGGTTACAAGACTGCGCAGAGGCGCCTGGCGGCCATCCGGCAGCACGACCATGAAGTTGTGCAGATGGCCAAGGCTGCTGCGATCGGCGTCGGCCATGCGGACATCGATTTCGTAGGATTCGCTGCCGACCTGTATTTCATCGGCGGTGATGCCTTTGAAAGCGCCGCGGAGCTGCTGAGCGATGGCGTCGGCGCCGATGCCGGCGCTGTGGGCTTCCTCGCGCAGGCTCAGTCGCAGTTCGGGTTTTCCCAGGCGGAGGTCGTCACTGAGATTGAAAACGCCTGGGAAGCGCCGGTACCAGTCCTGGATTGCCAGTGCGGCGTCTTTGAGCGCTTGCAGGTCCTGTCCGCAGAGTCGAATTTCGATGGGGCGGCCGGCGGGTCCGAAGCCTGGTTCGGTGATACTGAGGCTGATGACGTCACTGAGGGCGCCGATCTGTCGTTGCCATTCGCCGATATAGTCGTTGATGCTGCCCGAACGGATTTCGGCGGCAAGGAGGTCCACCGTGATGGTGGCGACGTGGGGGCCATTCTCGTAAGCGTCGCTGTTCAAGCCAAACTGCACAAGGCTGTTTTTGACTAGCGCTTGCTGCTCGGGTTGTTTTGGCGTGAAGACATCGTTGCAGCGCTGGAGGGCGTCAAGAATGTGTTTGACGATTTCATCGGTCCGAGTCAGGGGCGTGCCTTGCGGCAGCAGCAGCCGTGCTGTCAGGACATCGCCTTCAAGCTCTGGGAAGCCCTGTATTTTCAGGCGGCCGCTGACGATCAGGCCAACCGAAAGAATGAAGAGCGCGAGTACGGCGCTGAATACCAAGTAGCGGACGCGAATGAGTTTGGCGGTGGTGCCGGCGATAATCCTCAGGCGAAACCACGCGAACATCGCGTCGAGTTTTTGGCGCAGCCTGCTGACTTTGTCGTCGCGCTGGCGTGCCATGGCGTGGTGCAGATGGGCGGGGAGGATGGTGAAAGCTTCGATCAGGCTCACTGCCAACACCAGCAGGAGGATCATTGGCACCACGCGTAGCACTCGGCCGATCTGGCCCGTGATTAGTGCCAATGGTCCGAGAACGCAGATGGTGGTGACAAAGGATGAAAAGACGCCGGCGGCGACTTCGCGGGTGCCATCTATTGCGGCCACCAGCGGAGTTTTGCCCTGTTCGCGATGAGTGGCGATGTTTTCGGCGATGACGATGGCGTCGTCCATCAACAGTCCCAGCGCCAGTAGCAGACCGACCATGGTAAACATATTGACCGTGAGCCCCAGCAGGGGCGCCAGGAGGAATGCGCCCAAAAATGACACCGGCAGGCCCATGGCCACCCAGAACGACACGCGGGCGCTGAAGAACGCCCACATCACCAGGAAGACCAATAGCATGCCCTGGACGCCGTTGCTGAGCAGCATATCGAGGCGGTCCTGCAATATGATCGATTCGTCCTGGGTGATGGTGTAAGACAGCTGTGGGTGGCGGTGGGACTCTGCCTGAATCAGTGCTTTGGCGCGCTTGGCTATCCGGATGCTGTCGTCCTGCTTGTTTTTACGGATGGACAGCAGCGCGGCCCGTCGGCCATGGTGTTCGATGCGGTCTTCGTTGATTTCGAAGACATCGGCAATTTCGGCGATGTCACCCAGGCGCACGAGTGCACCGCTGGTCGTGGCTCGGACCACGATGTTCTTGAGTTCGTCGGCGGAGCGGCGCTGGTCAGTAAGGCGAATGAGAATGTCTTGGTCGCGGCTTTCAATCGTGCCCAGCGGGAGGTCGCGATTTTGGCTGGCGATGGCATTGGCAACGGCTGGCACGCTCAGGCCGCTGCGGCTCAATGCCCGTTCGGAGAGACTGACGCGGAACTGCCGTTCGGAAAAACCGGTGATGTCGACCAACGGCAGGCCGGATTCTTGCAGGCGGTCTTTGAAGTCCTCGCAGTAGTCTTTGAGACCGGCCGCGTCCACGGGGCCGGAGATGATGACGCCAAGAACGTGGTCGGTGCGGCCGAGTTCTTGCACCACGGGCTTTTCCGTCTCAGCGGGAAAGTCGTCAATGGCGTCAATGGCGCGTTCAATGTCGTTGAAGAAGACCTGGAAGTTGCCGTTGTTGCTCATCTCGACCGTGGTGATGCAGAGACTTTCGCGGGCGTCGACGCGAATTTCCTCGATATGGCTGATGTCATCCAAGGCGTCTTCAATGCGTTGGGCGATGGCTTCTTCGACGTCTTCAGCGCTGGCACCAGGGAATTGCACGCGAATTTCGACCTCGCTGGGGCTGAAGTCCGGCATGGTTTCGCGTCGTAGCCGCGGTAGTGCCGCCAGGCCGCTGATGAGGAACAGCGCCATGAGGAGATTGGCGGCGGTGGGATGCTCGGCGAAGAAGCGGATCATGGCCGGGCCTCCTCGCCGGCGGCTTGGTCGCGTAGCCGTGCTAGCAATGCGTGGTCATGCACGGGATCAATGATCATGCCGTCAATGGCCGGTGAGAGATCGGAGAGCACGACCAGCTCATTTTCCTGAAGGCCAGCGCTGATGACGGTTAGCTCGCCTTGCAGAAGAGCGACTTTCACCGGGCGTTGTCGCAGGCGCGAGTCGGCATCCAGAATGAAGATGTGGCCATTGTGCACGGCGCTGGCTGGCAGTACCATGGCGTTCGCTTGCACGGGGGCCATGAGTTCCACCGCGCAGAACATGCCTTTGATTAACAGCGGGCGTACTCCGGGGATGATCTGGGCAAAGGGATTGTCGACGACGGCGACGACGCCGATGTCGCGGGTTTGTGGGTCGGCGGTTTCGCGGATGCGGTCAAAGCGCGCTGGCCATGACGCGTGCCAGCTGCCGCTGTCCAGTCGCACGGTTACAGATAAATCAAAAAGCTCACGCAGCGCGGTCATGGTCAGGCCCGGTTGAAGTTGCTGGCGTTTGTCTAGCGGGAGGAGATCGCGTAGTTGTTCAGGGCGGAAACGGGCCTCGACGTCCACTTGATCGGTGCCGTGGGCTGCAAAAAGCTGCTGATTGACTTGCAGGACTTGGCCGACTTCGAGGTTGACATCGCCGATGCGGCATTGGTAGGGTGTGCGGATTACGGTGCGTTCCAGGTCGATGCGCGCGCGCTGGAGATTGGCTTCGGCGGCAGCGATGCCGGCGTTGATGGCTGTCTGGCGTGCGGGTAGGAGCGCCAGCTGGCTTTTCAGGCGCTGAATGGTCTGGTCTTGGAGGAGCACCTGTCGTTCTTCGCGGTCCATTTGGTCGGGCGGCACGACGGCTTGTTGGCTGAGACCCCGCACGCGTTCAAGGGACTTTTTCGCCAGGGTGAGAGAACGCTCCTCTATGGCTAGCGATGCTTGCAAGTTGCGCTCTTCGGCGACGAGCTCCTGTTGTCGGGCAGTCAACTCACTGAGGCTGGCTTGCAACGCTGCTACAGCCAGCTCATAATCGACCGGGTCGATTTTGACCAGGACCTCGCCGGCGTCAATGATCGCCCCCGGCAGAAGCTGTTCGTGGACGGCAACTACCCGCCCTTTGACCTCCGCCACTGCCAGCCAGATGCGGCGGGGAGTGACGACGCCGTAGGCACGCTGCATTGGCCGAAAGGGCATAGGGGCCGCGGCGATGACCCGAGCCGCCTGGTGATGCTCTGCCACGTCAGTGGGCAGGGGCCGGCGACGAGTTTTGACCAGGCCAATGACGACTGCCAGTGCCAGCGCCACGGGCAGCGTCCGGAGGGCAATTCTGAAAAGGCGGGCAATAAAACGGCTGCTTTTTGTGGCCATGGCTTGTCTGTTGTCCTTGATGGTGGTAGCGCTTGTTCTGTGTCGGTGATACCGGACCGTGCGCAAACTTGAATTGCTTGTCTCAGACACCGCGCAATTCTCACAGTCGCATGCGCCGGTGTGGAAAGGCGCAGACAAACTGGTAGCGGGGCGGTTCTCATTGCTGGCATAGGTACTATTTTGTGTAAGGCGGAGCGATGGTGAGGGAAGGTGCGCTATGGCGCTGGCCGTCGCG
>JAQWBY010000140.1 GCA_028706165.1 Lentisphaeria bacterium
AAAGCACCTGGCGCTGGCATCTGGGCGACAACAGCCGCGATGAGCTGCACCAGGTCTTTTGGACGCACCTGCTCACCTGGCTGGGCGAAGTCGGCAAGCCGCAATTCCGCATGCACTGCCGGGGCGTAAAGGCCCCGCTCGGCGACGAGCTCGCCATTGATGTCTCCGTGCTCGGCGCGGATTTCCTGCCCGCGCCGGATGCGCAGGTCAGCGCCCACGTCACCGCGCCCGACGGCAGTGAGCGCCAGATTCCCATGGAGCCCGCGCCCGACGAAGTCGGCCGCTACACGGCGCTGTACATTCCCACACAGCCGGGCGAGCACCAGGTCCTCTACGAGGTCCGCCTGCCAGAACAGCCGCTACTGGCGAGCGGCACGTCTTTCGTCGCCCGCCAAAGCGGCGTCGAAGCCGAGGACACCGCCTTCAACGAAGCGCTGCTGCGGGACATCGCCCGGGTCAGCGGCGGCGAATACTTTGCGCCGGAAGAGTTTCGGCGTGCGCGACGGGTGCCGCTGTCTACGAGCGTGCCGATGCAGACGACGACGCGGCCGATGGCGTCGTCTTGGCTGCTTTTTGCGGTCTTGACTGGCGCGCTGTTGCTCCTGTGGTGGTCGCGGCGTCGCATCGGCCTGAAGTAGGTGAAGCGGGATCTTGGGTGACTTTGCCGACCGGCAATGAGGAGCCGTTCACAAATTACGTTTACACTTTTCAACACAAACGCTCTCTGACGAAATGCCTTGCCACCGGTCAACATTTCCTTCGCCGCGAAGCGGCAGAAGCGCTGAAAGCGCGAAACATACCAGCCCAGGGCAAGCACGCTGAAAGCGTGCGCCGCCCTGGGTACAACGGCGACTGTGTTCGTGTTCCTCGGCCCTTTTGGCCCCAGTCGGCGAAGCTGACTGGGGCCAAAAGGGCAATGGAACTCACTTTACTTGCTTGCACTGTCGCACCCCTTCATAGTGCATGGATGTAAAGGACGTGTTCCAGGGGTTGCCACACAGAGCCCCCCCCTGTTGCACGCCTACAGCGTACCTTGGAATAGCTGAAATGTTATTATCGAATAGCCTCGAACACACGGAGGGCGTCATGAACAGCAGCAAAGCGACAGTGCCGGTGGCACTGGGTCTGGGAGCCAACCTGGGCGACCCGGCGGCGACTTTCGCGACCGCGCGCCGCCTGCTTGTCGCCGGCGGCCTGCAGCAAGAGCGCTTGGCGGCCATCATCCGTACGGCCCCCGTGGACTGCGTGCCCGGCACGCCGGATTTCTGCAACAGCGCCCTGGTCGGCGACTGGCCGGGCACGGCACGCGAACTCCTGGTGCTCTGCCAGGATATTGAGCGCCAATGCGGTCGGCCAGCGCGCCATTCCCAGCGCGAAAGCCGCCTGCTGGATCTCGACATTCTTCTCTTCGGTGAGCTGTGCATTGCTGAGCCCGACTTGGTCGTGCCACATCCACGGCTGCGCGCACGCTACTTTGCACTGGCGCCGCTGGCAGAGCTGGCCGGATCCTGGCGCATCCCACCGGACCTGATCAGCGTCGCCGACGCCCTCGCGGCGCTGCCGGCGACCTGATGACGCCCCCTGCGCCCTCGCGCCGCCGCCCTTGCACTTGCCTGTCCCCGTACTATTGTCTCAATCCCGCTAGAACGCAATCATCAGAAAGGACTTTGAACATGAGCGAACAAATTGCCCGCCGCGCGCCGTCATATGTAACCAACGGCAACATCTATCAGCTTTACCTGCGGCCCTTTACGCCGCAAGGCACCCTCGCCGCCGCCACGACCATGCTGCCCTTTCTGGCCGAAAATGGCGTCGATATCGTCTATCTTTGCCCGGTGACCTGGGCGGACGACGATCTCCGCGAGGAATTCTGGAGCGACCGCCAGAAGAAATCCCAGCTGAAGAATCCCCAAAATCCCTACCGCGTCAAAGACTACTACATGATCGACCCCGAGTACGGCACAGACGACGACCTGCTGCTCTTCGTCAAGGAAGCCCACGCGCTGGGCATGCGCGTGATTCTCGACCTGGTCTATTACCACTGCGGGCCCGACGCGGTCTTCATTAAGGATCATCCCGATTTCGTCAAACGCGACGAAAATGGCCAGGTCAAAAATGGCCACTGGCACTTCCCCGAGCTCAACTTCGAGTCCGCCGGCCTGCGCGAATACCTGTGGAAGAACATGGAGTACTTCATTGAGAAATTCGATGTGGACGGCTACCGCTGCGACGTGTCGTCGTCAGTGCCCCTGGATTTCTGGGTGGAAGGCCGCAAACGCATGGAAATACTAAAGCCCGACGTGATGATGCTTGCCGAAGGCGACAAAGTCGACGATCAGCTCTACGCTTTCGATATCAACTACGGCTTCGGCTGGCAGGGCACCCTCTTCAAGGTCTTCGGACAAAAAGAACCAGCCAGCGGCATCCGCGCCTTCTGGCAAGGCATGGTGGACAAATTTCCCAAGGGCGCCCGCTTCCTGCGCGCCATTGACAACCACGACATCAGCAACGACGAGTACGACCAACGCCACGAACTCACCTGGGGCGCCCGCGCCAACGAAGCCGCTCTGCTGCTCAATTTCACCATGGACGGCGTGCCCTTCATCTACAACGGCCAGGAAGTGGCCGACAGCAACCGCCACAGCATCTACGGCAACCGCAACTTCGGCAAAAATCTCGTCATCCACTGGCACAACGCCCTCACCAACGAGGGGCAGGAACGCTTGGAATTCTTCCGCGAAATCGTGCAGCTGCGCCACGACAATAGCGTCCTCACCGACGGCACGGTGGAATGGCTGGAGAACGACCAGGCCGACGCCATCGTGTCCTTCCGTCGCCGCGGCTACGAAGGCGACATGGTGATCATCATCAACGCCAGCGACAAGCTCATCAGCGGCACGGTCAGCCTGGACGACACGGTGTCGCCTTTCTTGGAACCCGAGCTGTCCCGCGGCGCCGACTTCACCGTCAAGGGCAAGACCATCAAGGTCGATTTGCTCCCCTACGGCTTCATCGTCGCCAATCTCTGAGCTACACCCGCGCGCACTGTCGGCCGGGTGACGCGTTGCCCGGCCGGGGCGTTAAGCACTACTCTGGACAGGATGGACTCAATGGACGTAAGCCCGTCCTGTCCGATGCCTCCATGAGGCGGCAACCAGCGCGCCCAGCCTACCCCCTATGCGTCGGCCACGACATCGCCGCCGTCGCCGGTGAGATACCGGGCGTGTTTTTCCCAGGTGAATTGGGCGGCGCGGGCGAAGCCGTCCTGGCGGCAGCGTTCGCGGACCGCGTCGTCAGTGAGCAACGCTGTGATGGCCTCAGCGATGGCTGTCGGCTCTTCGGGGTCGAAGAGCAACGCGGCGCCCTCGCCAATTTCCTTTAGTGACGACGTGTTGGCGGCGGCGCAAGGCAGGCCGTAGTGCATGGCTTCAATCAAAGACAGCCCGAAGCCCTCGAAGCGCGAAGGAAAGACATAGCAAGCGGCATGGCGATAGGCATCTTCCATGTCTTCGGCAGCGATGAAGCCAGCGAAAAGAATACCGAGGGCCGCCGGGGATTGCCTGGCGTAGTCGTGCACAACGTCGGCGCCCGACCAGTCGGCGCCAACGATCACCAGTTGGTAGCGCTCAATGAGCTCCGGTGCCAGCTGTTCGTAGGCCTTAATCAGGTTGATGTGGTTTTTGCCCGGGTGTTCAATGCGTGACACGTAGAGAATGTAGCTGCCCGGAGCCAGGCCCAGCGCGGCCGACCAGCCGTCACGATGTGTCTGGGACAGAGATAGGCCATTGTGGTTCACGCGGATCTTGGCGACCGGCACGCGCCAGTGCCTGATGAGATCCTCGCGGGTGGCGCGACTGATGGCGACAACGCGCCAGGCGCGCCGCACAAAAAAGGGCAGGCACACCTTGATGTAGAAGGCCCGCACTGGGTCGTATTTGCCCTGCACGTGGTAGATAGCCAGGTCGTGGGCGACAGCGACCACCGGACAGGGCGACCAAGCGACCATCCGCCGCGTCGCCGCCAGCATCAGCAGGCGATCATAGCGACCGCGCACGATGCGCCACGGCAGCACGAACAGACAGTAGAGCATGCTCAACACCGCATTATCACACAGCGCCGGCAGACTGACCTGCGCGTAATCCGCAAAATGCTTGCGGGAACTGTGCTCCGTGATCAGCGTCAGGTCATGACCCTGCGCCGCCAATGCGTGCACGACGTGGTCGATGTACACCGACACGCCAGAACGTCCCGAATCATAGGGAACACAACAGACCAAAAGTTTCATGAGACGATCACCTTGGTGAAGGACAACGACAGGGAAGTAACAGCACTTCTAAGGTATCGCCCCGTTGCCCACTGTCCACGCATATAGACCCGTGAGGCCAAAAAGTGGCGTAAGCGGTCACCCATTGAGAATTGAGCCATAGAGTTTCTGGCTGAGTCAAACGTGCCCGTTTCCCTGGCCGCGAAGCGGCAGAAGTGCTGAAAGCGCGAAACAGTCCAGCCCAGGGCAAGCACGCTGAAAGCGTGCGCCGCCCTGGGTACAACGGCGACCATATTCGTGTTCCTCGGCCCCTTTTGCCCCAGTCGGCGAAGCTGACTGGGGCAAAAGGGGCAATGGAACTCACTTGCTTACTTGGGATTGACATCGGCGGCATGTTTGGCCGCCATTATCGATGGGTGACCGATTGCAAAGTGGCAATCGTTCAGCAACCACCCCGGCGAGGAAAACACTGGGGACAATTTACCGGAAACCCACGGCCAGTCGTCGCCCAGCCATTCGACCTTGATTTCCGCCGCCCTTTGCGGCAGCGGGTTTCATAGGCGCCATTGATACCGTGTGGACCACGGCTAAAACGCAGCCCGCTTCGTGCGCGCGACCTTATAGGATGGGGGCCCCCTACGGTGGGGGGGGCTGATTTCAAGACCCGCAGGAAAAATAGTCAAAAACTCGCCCCTTGACAAGCAAAAAAGACACCGAATAACAGCAAATTGTGGATTAGGATGATTTGAGCTGTCTTGTTCGTGTGATTTGGGCATTCATCGTTGTGAGTTCTAGTGAACCGATCGCGTCGCTCAGAGGCCCGCTTGATCGCGGCGGTGCTGGTGAACCGATCACGTCGCTCAGAGGCCCGCTTGATCGCGGCGGTGCTGGTGAACCGATCGCGTCGCTCAGAGGCCCGCTTTATCGCGGCGGTGCTGGTGAACCGATCGCGTCGCTCAGATACCCGCTTGATCGCGGCGGTGCTGGTGAACCGATCGCGTCGCTCAGAGGCCCGCTTGATCGCGGCGGTGAGCGACATTCCACCTTAGTCATGTCCCTCTTGTGTGTAGGTCGGCGGCGCTGGCAATAACGGCGTCTCAATGACTGGCCAACGACGCGAAAAGGTACTCGGTCAGTAACCACCCCGGGGGCAAACACCGGGGACAATTTACCGGAACCCCACGGCCAGTCGTCGCCCAGCCATTCGACCTTGATTGCCGCCGACCTTAACCTGCTTGTCAAACATTTGTGCATGAATTTTCCCCGTAGGCAAAGGATTCAGAACCACTGTGTCAAGTCTCTCTTATTATCACAAAATTTCGCACATTACCGATTTTCGCCGCCCTTTACGGCAGCGGGTTTCATAGGAGGCATTGATACCAGTCGGCCCTAGGCGACGCTTGAGACCAGGGGGATCAATTGCTCTCAATTGCAGTCGATTGCAGTCGATTGCAGTCGATTGCAGTCGGATATTACTGCGCCGGAGGGCCGGACCATGCATAATTCTGGGTGAGGCGCCTGGAGGGCGCCGCAACCCGGGGTGTGACAGCAACTAGGAATTGCGACTCAAGGGCGCCACATTGACTCAACCGTCGCGTCACATCGCGCCAGACAGATGCATGTCGTGCATCCAATATCCATGGCTGACCCATTTCCCCAACCACGCGCGGCAAAACGGCGAAAACTGGATTTTTCGACAAAAACAGTTAACTTTAGATGCCTTTTTTTTCACAAAGCGCGGATCGGCCGTTGCCGAGGTCACTGCGGCGTTGCCATTGGGCCACGCAGTATTTTGGCTTAGCTGGTCAAGCGGGGTAGTGGCGGAAGTTGTTCGCAGCGCTACATGGTGTACCTACCACCGCGACATCCGTGTTGTCCCCGTAATGACATTCCGCGCTCCGCATAACTTACAGCCAACGACTCCTTGAGGAGCTAGACGATTATGGGCATTCGCATAGCCGGCACCGGGATGTTTGTCCCTGAGCGCATTCTGAACAACGCCGACCTGGAGAAGATGGTCGACACCAGCGACGAGTGGATTATCTCGCGCACGGGCATCAAGGAACGGCGCATAGCCGACGCCGACATGGCTACGAGCGACCTGGCCTACCACGCCGCACGGCGGGCGCTGGATATGGCCGGCACCGCGCCGGAAGAGCTCGATCTGATCATCGTGGCGACGGTCACGCCTGACAAGATGTTCCCCAACACCGCCTGCATCCTTCAGGCCAAGCTCGGCGCCGGCCCCTGCATGAGTTTTGACATTGAAGCGGCCTGTTCCGGCCTGCTTTACGCGATAGATGTCGCCCACGCGCTGCTCAAGGCTCGGCCGTCCTACCGGCGGGCGCTGGTTATCGGCGGCGAAAAACTCTCGGCCTTTACCGACTGGAGCGACCGCAATACCTGCGTGCTCTTTGGCGATGGCGCCGGCGCCGTGGTGCTGGCCCAGGGGGATGACATCGACGGCGATTTCTACCTGGCCAGCAAGCTCTCGGCTGATGGCCGTTATGCGGACATCCTGCAAATACCTGCCGGCGGCAGCGCCCTACCGACGAGTGCAGCGACCGTCGCCGAGCGCCAGCATTACATCCGGATGGGCGGTTCCAAGACCTTCCAGATGGCCGTGGCGCTGATGGCCAATACCTGCAGCGAACTGCTGCAGCAGACCGGCACGACGACCGAGCAAGTGCGCTGGCTCATACCCCATCAGGCCAATGAGCGGATTTTGACGGCGGTGGCGACGCGGCTGAACATGCTTGACCGCGTCTATGTGAACATCGGCCGCTATGGCAATACCTCCGCAGCAACCATCGGCATCGCACTGGACGAAGTGAACCGCGCCGGCGAGATCAAGCGCGGCGACCTGCTGTTGCTGACGGCTTTCGGGGGCGGCTTGACCTGGGCCACGCAGCTGCTGCGCTGGTAACTGCACCGCAGCCGCAGGGAGCCTGAACACTCATGGCCGCTCCGGCCATTTACACGAAGAGGCCGCATGCAACAAGAGCAATATCGGGTTCATGGTTTGGATTGCGCTGACGAGGTGGCGATCCTGCGGCGCGAAGTCGGCGGGCTGGCCGGCGTCGTCAGCCTAGAATTCGATGTCATCAACGCGCGCATGAGCGTGACTTTTGACCCGGCGCTGCTGAGCAGCGAGCGCATCATCGCAGCGGTAGCCGGCACGGGCATGACGGCGCGGCCGTGGTCGCAACGCCTGGCGCGCGACGAGCGCACACTGTGGGAACGCCATGGCCAACTGCTGCTGACAGTAACCAGCGGCCTGCTACTCCTCGTCGCCTTTCTGGTGCACTGGCTGCACCACGGCAGCGCGTGGCACGCTCTCGGCGGCGCGGACGACACTGGCCACATCTTCCCCCTCAGTGTCGTCATCCTCTATGCGTTGTCGGCGATGACTGGCGCCTGGCTGGTCATGCCCAAGGCCGCGTTGGCGTTGCAGCGGCTGCGCCCAGACATGAATCTGCTGATGGTCATCGCCATGCTTGGCGCCATGGCCATCGGCGAGTGGTTTGAAGCGGCGACGGTGGCCTTCCTCTTTGCCCTGTCACTGCTGCTGGAACACTGGAGCGTGGAGCGGGCCCGGCGCGCCATCGACAGCCTGGTGAATCTCGCGCCGACGACGGCGCGGGTGCTGTCGCCTGAGAGCGGCGAGATCCGGGAGGTTCCGGCGGGGCTAGTGCCGGTTGGGTCGCGGCTCGTTATCCGTCCAGGTGACCGCGTGGCCCTTGACGGCGAGGTCGTCCGCGGCGAGTCGTCGGTCAATCAAGCGCCGGTGACCGGCGAGTCGATGCCGGTCGCCAAGGGACCGGGCGACGCCGTGTATGCGGGCAGCGTCAACCACGACGCCGTGCTGGAGGTGCTCAGCACGAAAATCGCGGCTGACAGCACCCTGGCGCGGATTATGCGCATGATCAGCGAAGCACAGTCCCGGCGTGCACAAAGCCAGCAGTGGGTGGACCGTTTTGCAGCCTGGTACACGCCGCTGATGATGGCGTTGGCATTGGCGCTGCTGGTGTTACCGCCGCTGCTTTTTGGTGAGCCATGGGGTACGTGGCTTTATCGCAGCCTGGTGGTACTAGTGATTGCCTGTCCCTGCGCGCTGGTCATCTCCACGCCGGTGAGCGTGGTGTCGGCGCTGACGGCGGCAGCGCGGCATGGCGTGCTGATCAAAGGCGGGGCCTTCCTGGAACTCGCCGGTCGCCTGCGCGCGGTGGCCATGGACAAGACCGGTACCATCACCCACGGCCAGCCCGCCGTGCAGCAATGCCTGCCCCTCAATGGACACGACGCCGATGGCCTCCTGGCCCGCGCGGCGGCCCTGGAGGCACACAGCGAACATCCCCTGGCGCGGGCGATCCTCCGCGACGCCGCTGCGCGTGGCCTGCGCGTCCCGCCGGCCGTCGACCTGCGCGCCAGCAAGGGCAAGGGCGTCGAAGGACTCCTTGATGGCCGCCGTTTCTGGTTGGGCAATCACCGCTTCATGCACGAACAGGGCCAGGAAACGCCGGAGATCCACCGCCTGATGCTCGATCTGGAAGACGCCGGCCACACCGCCGTCGCCATCGGCAACGACCAGCATGTCTGCGGCCTGATCGGCATCGCCGACGGCATGCGGCCGGAGGTGCCCGCCGTCATCACCGCCTTGCACGCGCTCGGGGTCAAGCCCATCGTCATGCTTACGGGCGACAACGAAGGCAGCGCCCGCGCCGTCGCTGTCGCCGCCGGGGTAGACGAATGGCGCAGCGAGCTGCTTCCCGAAGACAAAGTCGCCGCCATCGGCGGCATGGTTCGGGAACATCGGCGGGTCGCCATGGTCGGAGATGGCATCAATGACGCGCCGGCAATGGCCGCCGCGACGCTCGGTATCGCCATGGGCGCCATGGGCTCGGATATGGCGCTGGAAACAGCCGACATCGCCTTGATGGGCGACGATCTGACCCGGCTGCCGTGGCTGATCGGGCACTCGCGGCGGACGCTGGCCGTCATCAAACAGAACATCGGTTTTGCGTTGGGACTCAAGGCGCTGTTTATTATCCTGACCATCGCGGGTCTGGCGTCGCTGTGGCTGGCCATATTGGCCGACACCGGCGCCACGCTGCTGGTGGTCGCCAACGGTCTGCGGCTGCTGCGAACGAAGGCAACGCCGCCGGCTCCGGCGGGACAAAGCGCCCCGGCGCATCAGCCACAATGAAAAAGGAGGCTGCGCTATGACACTGCAAAAAATAGGTCCGACGACAGCGATTGGCGATATCGTCAGCAACTACCCCGCGACGCGACGGGTACTTGAAGAACGCGGTGTCGACTACTG
>JAQWBY010000141.1 GCA_028706165.1 Lentisphaeria bacterium
TTCTTCCGCTGTGGCGATCCGGGCAAGGGCTCGTTCGGGACGGTGTTTAACCATGGCGGGCACGACATTTTGGCCGACAACAACATCTTCATCGAATGCAAACGGCCGTTGGGGTCGTCGCCGTGGAATGACAAGCGTTGGCGGGACGCCATGAACAGCAAGCTCTACCAAGACCGCCTGACCAAGGAGGTTGATATCCGAGTGCCGCCCTACACTACGCATTATCCCGCGCTGGTCGGGTATTTTGACGAAAAACTCAAGGAGCCACGCGTGAGCTATGCCCGTCGCAATCTGCTGGTGATGTGCGCAGAGCCCAAAAGCGGCAATTGGCAGCTCGATGACAGTAACTGGATCACCGCGGAAGACCCGGGCTTTGTCGATATCAATGGCGGTGACTTCAATTTCAAGGCCGACGCGGCGGTGTTCCGGCACATACCGGGCTTTGAGCCGCTGCCGCTGGCGAAGATGGGCTTGTACGTGGACCAATGGCGGAAGCAGGTTGCGCGCGAGGAGTGGACCCTGCCGCCGCCGCAGCCGCAGCCGCCGTTGAAGCAGCAGCGGGCCGCTGCTCGCGGACCGGTGGTGCCGAAGGGCAACGCGCCGGTGTTCGCGGCCACGCGGATTGCGGCTGCGCCGCGCATTGACGGCGTGGCCGACGAGGCGGAGTGGGGCGGTCTGCCGGCCGACGGCGCGATGGTTCTCGCCTATCATTACGACGGTACGGCGGTTCCGGCGAATCGCCAGAGCCGCGCGTGGCTGCGTTATGACGACCAGGCCTTGTATGTGCTCGTGCGCAGCAGCATTGATCCCGCGACGGGCCTGAGTGGCAATGACTGGGGCAGTGACGACGCAGTGGAGCTGGCTGTGCGCCCGCTGCCGGCGGCCGGTGCTGTGCCAGCGCCGGCGGCGCAGCGGCCACTGATCAGCGTTGTGCGTGCTTATGGCAATGGCTTCCTGTGGTTTGGCATGACACCGGATGCCGCGGACGACCCCTTGAATCAGGAGCCCGCTCCCTGCGCGTTTGCGGCGTCGCGGCCGGCGCCGGGCGAGTGGGTGGCGGAGCTGGCCATACCCTTCAGCAAAGTTGATCTGGCGGCTGGCAAGCCCGGTCGCTGTGCGTTCAATATCACGGTGCGCAAAGCCAAGGACGACTTGTGGGTGATGTGGGAAAGCACGCGCGGCAATTCGTTCAATGCGGACGCGGCGGGCATCCTCGAGTGGAAATGACCATGGGCGTCGGCGGCAGCTCGTGGTAGCGGCCGGGCGGCGCCCACGACAGCATTGGAAAGCGAAAGACCATGCGTGACAAACTGAAGATACTGACCATCGGCAATAGTTTTACAGACAGCCTAGCGCTGTATTTTCCCGACGTGGTGGCGTCGGTGCCGGGTTGCGAGCTGCATTTTGAGCGTGCCAATCATGGCGGTTGCGAGCTGCATCGGCATTGGAGCTACATAGAGAACGAAGAGCGCGACCGGGTGTACAGCATGTACCAGGACCGCCGCTGGAAGATGCGCGAGATACTTGCCCGCGAGCCGTGGGACGTGGTGACCATGCAGCAGGCCAGTCATGCGAGCTGGCGGCCGGAGACCTTCCAGCCCTTTGCGACCAATATCCACAACTATGTCAAGACCCACGCGCCACAGGCAGAAGTGGTCATTCAGCAGACATGGTCGTATCGTCTGGACGATCCGCGCATCATGCCTGGCGGCGAATGGGCGATCGACCAGACTGAGATGTACGAACGCCTGACCGAAAACTACCGCGCATTGGCCAAAGAGCTGTCGCTGCGGGTTATTCCGACTGGCTATGCCGTGCAGCTGGCGCGTGCCGCGCAGAAAGCGCCCTTCGTCAATTACGACCCGGCGTTGATGACGACTCTGCGCTGGCCGGATCTGCCGGCGCAGGCCGGGTCGCTGGTCGGCAAAATCTGGTGGACGAAGGACGCCATCAGCGGCGAGATGAAACTGGCGCGAGACACCATCCACCTCAACCAGCGCGGGCAGTACCTCCAAGCCTGCGTCTGGTTCGCCTTCCTCTTCGAACGGCCCGCCACCGACATTAGTTTCGTGCCGGACGTCATCGGCGCCGAAGACGCTGCGTTCCTGCGGAAGATCGCTCAGCAGGCCGTGGCCAAATTCCCGCAGAATAAGCGGCCGGCTCGGCGTGTGAAATCCAAGTGAGCGCAGTGCGTCATGTCTGAATTCTGCATTCCATACCGCTACGAAACGTATTTTACGACCGACGTCTTTGCGCCCGCAAATGACGTGTTGTGGCGCGCCTTGCAAGGGGGCGGCGCAACGATGCCCGCGCGGGTGTTTTTTGTGGTCGAGGAAGAGCTCCTGCAGTTTTATCCCGATTTGCCAGTGGCGATTGCCGGCTATTGCCGGGCGCATGCGGATGCGATTTGCCTGGTAGCGCCGCCCCTGCTGCAAGCCGGCGGCGAGCCCTGCAAGGACATCGCAGTGAGCCTGCGGCTGTGCGAGGCGTTTTTGGCGGCGCGGCTGTGTCGGCAGAGCTGCGTGGTAATTGTCGGTGGCGGCGCGCTTTTGGACGCGGCGGGTTTTGCGGCGGCGATCTTTCATCGCGGCCTGCGGCAGCTGCGCATACCCACCACTGCGTTGTCGCAGTGCGATTCCGGCGTCGGCGTCAAGAACGGCGTGAATTACCTCGGCAAGAAGAATCTACTGGGTTGTTTTGCGCCGCCGTTGGCGGTGATCAACGACGCGGCGTTCTTGCGGACCTTGCCGCCGGCGATGGTGTCGGCGGCGGCGGCCGAGGCGGTGAAGGTGGCGATGATCAAGGACCGCGAGTTTTTTGCGTGGCTGGTGGCGCAGGCGTCGGCGATCATGGCGGGTGACCTCGCGGCGCTGGCGATGATGGTGCGGCGTTCGGCGGAGATTCACCAACGGCATATCGCGACCAATGGCGATCCCTTTGAGTACGGCAGTGCCCGGCCGTTGGACTTCGGACATTGGTCGGCGCATAAGTTGGAGATGCTTTCGGAGCAGCGCCTAAGTCACGGCGTGGCGGTGGGCATGGGCATGCTCATTGACTGCCGTTATGCGGTGCTGATGGGGATTCTGGCTAAGGATGTATACACGGCGTTGCGGGCGTTATTGCGTTCTTTCGCGCTGCCCTTTGACGGGGCCGTGCTGGAGTTGCGCGACGCCGCCGGCCGGCGCCTGGTCATGGCCGGCATGGAAGAATTTCGCGAGCATCTCGGCGGGCAATTGCACATCACGCTGCCGACTGCCATCGGCGCCAAAATTGAAGTGACGACGATTGACGACGAGCGCATGAATGAGGCGATGGACCTGGTTCTCAGAGACAAATGAGGCGACGGGCCGGGGCGCGGCAGAGCGCGTTTGACAAGCAAGGAAGTGGGTACGACAATGAAACGAATGGCGCTACTGATGTTGTGGTGCGGGCTGCTGTTGCCCCTCTGGGGCGGCGAAGTGCGGGTCAGCGAAGACGGCCGGACCATCATCACCGTGACCTGCTGGACGCTGCCGGACCCGACCAGGACCGACACCAACAACCGCGCCAACGCGGCCGTGGTCAAGGAATTCATCCGCCGCTATCCGGAGATTTTTGCCGAGCGCTACCGCGCGAAATACGAGGCCGATCCGGCGACCTACGGGCAGAATGACTGGCGGCAGGTCGAGGTGGAGCTCAAGCGCTTTTCGGGCATCCAGGTCGAGGGCATGGGCATGGACTCGGGGCCGTTGATGGCCATTGCCGGCGGTGTTGCGCCCGACGTCATGTACGTGAATTTCCGGCAGTCGGACACCTACATTCAAGAGGGTTTCCTGCGGCCGCTGGACCTGCCGGAGGACAACTATGCGGTGTCGATGACGAAGGACGAGCTGTCCTTTATGATTCACGACAAGGTGTGGCCGGTGCTCAAACGCCGCGGCCCCGGCGGTGCGGAACACATCTGGGCGCTGCCCATGGGCGGCGTGCTGGGCAAGGTGTTTCTCTACCGCAAGGACCTGCTGGATGCCGCAGGTGTGCCCTATCCGACTAACGACTGGACCTGGGAGGACCTCTTTGCCGCCTGCAAGAAGATCACCCAGCCGGACAAGGGTATCTACGGTATTCGCTTCGGCAGCGGGCCAGCCGAAAGCTGGTACTGGATCAACTTTCTGTGGTCGGCCGGCGGCGAAGCGATGGTGTACGACGCGGCGGCCGACCAATGGCGGGCAGCCTTCAATGACCGCGCGGCCGCAGTCGCCCTGGATTTTTACCTGCGGCTGATCAGCGAACACTGGGTCGAAGACGTCGACGGCGTCCAGCGGCGGCGCTTCGGCTATGCGACCAAAGAGACTGACGCCGGCCAAAAGTGGGAACTGGGCCAGATCGGCTTCTTCCCGACCAATATCGACGAGCGGCTGTTCATGACCATCGAGCCGGACATTGTCGGCATGGTCGCGGTGCCGTGGGGGCCGGCGGACGAAAATGGCGTGCGCCATCGCGGCTCGGAGCTCAATTCGCGCATGCAGGGCATTTTTGCGGGCTGCGACAACCCGGTGGTGCGCGACGCGGCGTGGGAGTACTTGCGTTTTTCCGAGTCGCGCGATGCCGTTGAGATTCGGACGCGGGTGATGGTGGAGGGCGGCCTGGGGCGTTTCGTCAATCCGCGCTACTTGCGGATGTTCGGCTATGAGGATCTGATACGGCTGGCGCCGCCCGGCTGGGAAGATACCTTCAACATCTCGATTGAGGTCGGCAAGCCCGAGCCCTACGGCCGCAACTGCCAGCTGGTGTATCATCAGATGACCAAACCGATGAATGCGGCCGAGACTCTGGCACTCTCCGGTGAGCTACCCTTGAGCACGGCGGCGGCACGCGAGCAGGCTACGCCGGAACAGCTTGAGGAGCGCCTGCAGATTTTGCAGGAGCTGCTGGAGAAGGGCACGGCCGACGCCAACGAGAAGATGGTCGGCATCCTCACGCCTGAGCAAAAGAAACAACGGCGGCTGGGGGCGTTGGCGGCGTTGGCGGCCATCGTGGTCGCTTTCACGTTGGTGTTCCGGCGCGTCATTAAAGTCTTTACGCCGCCGCCGATTTTGGGCATGGAGCAGGGCGGCTGGCATTTCTACAAGTACCGCTGGGCGTATCTGCTGCTGCTGCCGGCCCTGTTGTCCATTCTGGTCTGGCGCTACATCCCCTTGGCGATGGGGTCGGCGATGGCTTTCCAGGACTTCCGCATCATGGGCAATTCCACGTGGGTGTGGCTGGATAACTTTGGCAACGTGCTGTGGGACGGCGAGTGGTGGCTGTCGGTCTGGAATTCACTGCGTTACTGCTTCCTGGTGGTGATGCTGACCTTCTTGCCGCCGGTGATCCTGGCGGTGCTGCTGCAGGAGATACCCTACGGCAAAGTGTTTTTCCGCACAGTGTATTATCTGCCGGCGGTGATCACGGGCCTGGTGGTAATCTACCTCTGGCGGTCATTCTACGAGAAGACCGAGTTTGGCGTTCTCAACGCGGTGATCCTCAAGATTCCGGCGATCGGCTTCATCGGCCTGGGCGTGCTCTTCTTTTTCATCATGTTCTTCTTTGCGCAGCGGCTGTTTGTGCACGAGAAGTACCTGTCGGCGCTGGGCTGCCTTTGCGCCGGTGTGCTGATGTTCGTCTTCTTCTGTCGCTTTACGGCGCCGATCTTTGCCGATGCGTCGTCGGACATGCCTTTGCCGATGCGATTGTTTGCGACGATGCGCGATCCCTATCGCTGGCTGGAAGACCCCAAGACCGCGATGATTTGCTGCGTGCTGCCGATGGTCTGGGCCGGCATGGGCCCGGGCTGCCTCATCTACCTGGCGGCGCTCAAGGGCATCGCCGACGACTTCTACGAGGCCGCCGATATCGACGGCGCCACCTTTGTGGACAAGATCCTCTTCGTGGTCATACCGATATTGCGGCCGCTGTTGATCATTCAGTTCGTGGGCGTGTTTATCCGTTCCTGGGAGAATTCGGCTTTCATCATGGCGATGACCGGCGGCGCCAGCCGCACCGAGGTGGCGGGCCTGCATATCTTCTACAAGGCCTATTTGTACCTGAAATTTGGTCCGGCGACGGCGATGGCGTGGATATTGGGCTTCCTGCTGATTGGCTTTACGGTCTATCAGCTGCAGATCCTCTCCAAGCTTGAATTCCGCGCTTCCGGGGCGAAGAAATAACCGCAGCGAACGACACGGGGATCGCACGCATGGCAATCATCTCAGCAATTGGCCGCAGGCAGTGGAAGGTGCGCTGGCTGTTTTTCGGCATCTACGTCTTTCTGCTCATTGGCGGCGCGACCATGGTCTATCCTTTTCTGCTCATGCTGTCCGGCAGCACCAAGAGCGCCATGGATATACAGTTTTTTGACGCTTGGCCGCGCTTTCTGCATGACGACGCCTGGATGTGCGCCAAGCACCTGGAGGGCCTTTTCAACGAACGGCTGATGGACCTGAATGTCTGTTACGACCGCGATGAAATGGCTTTCAACAAGATGACGCCGTCGCTCAAACACAACGACGCGCTCGCGGGCGCCTGGGAGGAATTCCTGGACGCCACGCCGTTGCCGGCATACGCCTACGCGCCGGGCTACATCAGCACGCCCATATCGCGGACGATTCCGTCGGGCCTGCGCGAGTTCAAGCAGGAACTGGCCGCGACCTATGGCCCGGACATCCTTGCGGTCAACCGCGAGCTCGGCACGGAATTCGCTGGCTGGTACGGCGTGTACGTCATCGTCCCGAGCTACTTGATGCGGCGTGAAAAGCCCCTGGATACGCCTTACGTCCGCGCCCTGAACAGCTTCACGGCCAGGCAGCCATACGGGATGCGCTACTACTTTTCGCCGCAGGGCTTCTACAAAAAGCAGTTTTTGAAGACGCAGTACTCGCAGGACATCGCGCAGTACAATCGCACGCACGGTACGGCCTACGCGTCCTGGGATGACGTGGTGTTGCCGCGGCGTTTTCCGGCGGCGGGGACGCGGCAGGAGCAGGACGACTGGCTTCGCTTCGTCAAGAGTTCGCTGGCTCTGCACTGGCTGCGGGTCGATCCGGCCGCCGCTGCGGATTTTCAGAACGTGTTGCGGCTGCGGCATGGCGACATCGGCAGTCTCAACCGCCTCTATGGCACAAACTACGCGTCCTTCGCGGACGTGCCGATTTGGGACGGTGTGCCCAGCAATGGCGTCGCCCAGACGGACTGGGAGGCATTTATCGGCGGTTATCGCGATCCGGCCAGCGGTCAGGTTGTCAGCGTCGCCAAAGAGCATCTGCGCATTCACAGCGTGGAATTCATGTTCCAGGACTGGTTGCTGGCCAAATACGGCTCGATGGACGCGGCGGCGGCGGCCTTGGGCGCGTCGTGGCGGCGGCGGGAGGACATCGTCATGCCCCAATGGGACTGCCATCTGCGCTATTTTGCGCAGAATGTCCGCGCCTTGCGCTGGGAGTTCGTGACGCGCAATTATCGTGCGGTGGCGGACTACCTGCTGTTTCATGGGCGGGGCATTTTCAACACGATTGTGTACTGCGGCCTGGCGATTCTGACGGCTTTGCTGGTGAATCCGCTGGCGGCCTACGCCATGAGTCGCTACCGCATGCCGACAGCGTATAAGGTTCTGCTGTTTTTGATGTGCACGATGGCCTTTCCGGCGATGGTCACGGCCATCCCGAGCTTCATCATGCTGCGGCAGCTGAATCTGCTCAATACCTTCGCGGCGCTGATTCTGCCAGGCATGGCCAACGGCTATTCGATCTTCCTGCTGAAGGGCTTTTTTGACTCGCTGCCCCAAGAGCTTTACGAGAGCGCGCAGCTCGACGGCGCCAATGAGTGGGTGCTATTCTGGCAGATCACCATGAGCCTGTCCAAGCCCATCCTGGCGGTGATCGCCCTCAATGCCTTCACGGCGGCGTACTCGAACTTCATGTTCGCATTCGTGGTCTGCCAGGACCGCAAGATGTGGACGATGATGGTGTGGCTCTATGAGCTGCAGCAGAGCAGCGGCCAGGCGGTCATGTACGCGTCGCTGGTCATCGCGGCCATACCGACCTTCCTCATCTTCCTCTTCTGCCAGAATGTGATTATGCGCGGTATTGTGGTGCCGTCGGAAAAATAAGGGCCGGCAGCACGCGGCGCCAGTGGATGGACGACATGAGTCTTGAGCTTTGTCATTGCATGAATGTGTTTCCGGGCACGACGCCGGAGGAGAAGATGCGCGCCTTTGCCGGCCCGCTGGCCGAGTTGCGGCAGATGCTGCCCGGCGCGGCGACGCGGCCATTCCCGGTGGGCGTGTGGATTGACGCGGCGACGGCGTCGGCCCTGCAGGCGTCGGGTCGCATCAGCGAGTGGACGGCGCGTATTCGCGACCAGGGCTACTATGCCCGCACGGCCAACGCCTTTCCCTACGGCGTCTTTCATGGCCAGGAGGTGAAAACCGCTGTGTACCACCCCGACTGGACGACGCCCGAACGCCTGCACTTCACGACGGCTGTCGCCGACATTCTCTGCGGGCTCATGCCCGATGGCCAGGACAGCGGCGCGATTTCGACTCTGCCCGGCGGCTACAAGGAACACGTCCCGACGGCAAAGCTGCCGGTGCTCGCTGCGAATATGCTGGCCGCGGCTGCGGCCTTGCGCGATCTGCGGGAACGCCGCGGCAAGACCATTCGTCTGGGCTTTGAGATGGAGCCGGACTGTCTGTGGGAGAGCGTGGAGGAATTTGCCGCCTTTTATAACCGCTTCATTCGCGGTCATGAGCTGGCGGAGTTCATCGGCGTGTGCTATGACACGTGTCACCAGGAAGTCATTGGCGCGCGGCCGGGCGCCGGCCTAGGCTACCTCGCGGCGCAGGGCATTCCGGTGGTGAAGATACAGCTCAGCGCGGCAGTGCGGGCGCTCGCCGGTCGCGCCGCCAAGGAGCTCCTGCGTGAGCATTTCCAAGACCGGGTGTACCTGCATCAGACTTGTGCGGTGGACGGCGCTGGGACGGTCCGCGCGCGCTGGCGCGATCTGCCGGCGGCGCTTGCCGCCGAGCAGTGGGAACACGACTGGCTCTGTCACTTTCATGTGCCGGTGTACCTGCGCGAGTTCATGGGCGGCCTGCAGGCCGCTAACGCGGAACTGCTCGCGGTACTTGAACGGCTGCGGCAGGAGCCGGCGCCGCAGTGCATACTGGAGATCGAGACCTACTCGTACAATGTCCTGCCCGATGCCGTCAAAAGCGCGTCCTTGGCCGCGTGCATGCGGCAGGAAATGGAATTCGTGCAGGAGGCGCTCGGAACGCGCTAGGCCGCAAAGGGCGTTTTTTATCCACAGATTCCGCAGATTAACGCAGATTTTTTTGCTCACGCGAAGGCGCGAAGGCGCGAAGAAGATGGCGGCATGCCTTGCCGCTGCGCAGCAAGTCACGCCGCCGGTTGTTCTAGCGGCACGGCACGCCGTTTGTTTATGTCACGCGATGCCGCGAAGAAGGCAAGGAAGATTTTTTGCTCACGCG
>JAQWBY010000142.1 GCA_028706165.1 Lentisphaeria bacterium
CCCGCCGCCATTCGTGCTCGCGGAAATACGCCAGCATCACCTGCCACCACTCTCGCCGCAAATCCGCCGTGCGTCGACGAATAATATCGCTCATTAATTCACTATCCACGTAACCGTCCGTCCTCAGCCAGCGCCATCAGCGCCATCGGCATGTTCCGCCTGTTTTCAGGCATTCATCATCTTATCTGCGATAAACTCGCAGGGGTCCAGGTGCAGGGGCGCGTCGTGGCCGCCGCCGGCAATCTCGTGATACCAAAAATTCTCATGTTCCGCGAGCGCGCCCGCCAGTCGCCGCGACTGCGCGACCGGCATCAGCACGTCGGCCGTGCCATGCGCCAAAAACAACGGCATGCGCAATAACGCTTCGCAGTGATACAAGGGCGAATGCCGGCGATACAACTCCGGCTGCTGCGCCGGCGAGCCGCCGTAATGCTCCTCCAGGCTATCCGCGATCTCGCCCAGTATCGGCAGCCGCGACGCGCCCTGCCGGCAAAAACCGTGGTAGGCCGTCAAATCCGCGATCGCACCCATTGCCGCCACGGCCTGGACATTGTCCGGTCGCAGACTCGCGTAAATCAGATTGCTGGTGCCGCCCATGGACCCCGATGCAAAAATAAAGCGGGTAGCGCCCCATTCGCGGCGCAGGTAGCCGATGAGCGCATCCATGTCGGCCACGGCTGCCGGGCACATCCAGGCGTTGCCGCGCAGGGTTGGCGTCAGCAGGCCGTAGCCGCGCTGCAGGAAGCTCGGCAGCCACGCCTTACGGATGTCGTTGCGCACGTAGAGCTGATTGCCACGCGCGCCGTGGCCATGGATGCACACCAGCCAGGTTGACCCGGCCTGCGGCGGCAGCAGCATGGCCCAGTCGGCCAAGCCGTCCACCGGACTGCGATAGTCCAGCTGCAGCAGCCCATCCGGAAATGCCCCGCCCACGACCGACGTCAAAGACACGTCCCCGAGCGCGTCTGACGGTGCATTTCCCGGCACGGCGTCTTGCATTGAAATGAACTCCCCTTATAGTAAATAGCTCGTTGCCACCTGCGGGTGTAGCATAGTGGTAATGCTTCGGCCTTCCAAGCCGACTATGTGGGTTCGATTCCCATCACCCGCTCCACATACAACCGCCTAATTCCTAGTGAGTTAGGCGGTTTTTTGCTTCGTCGGCGCATCGCCTTCAAATTGTATTTATCAGGCATCCAGGGGTGCCCCTACGGGGCACGATTGACAGTGGAGCTTTTTTCCCCAGGCTAAAGCCTGGGGTTAAGCATGGTGTAGCGCCTACGGCGCAACAACGGGTCCAGAACCAACGATCGCGTCATTCTTTGACGACGAGGACGACCTTGCCGAGATTCTCCTGCTTCTCCAGAATGGCGTGTGCCGCTTCCGCCTGGGTGATGGGCAGGGTCTGGTGGATAACGACCTTGATTTTGCCCGACGTGAAGCCCGACCACACCTGGTCACGCAGGCTGTCCAATATCTGCGCCTTCATTTCGGAGCTGCGGCTGCGCAGGGTGCTGCCGATCAGATACACGCCACGGCGGAAGAAATCGCGGATGTCAATCTCGCACATCGCGCCGCCGAGGGTGGAAATGATGATCCAACGACCGCCGCGGGCCATGGTGGCCAGACAGGCGCCCAGGTGTGGGCCGGCCACGCTGTCCATCGCCACGTCCACCGGATGCTGTGCCAGCACGGCCGCGATGTCCTCTTTCTTGCGATTGATGACGACATCCGCGCCGAGCGTGCGCACGAAAGCCGCCTTCTCGTCGCTGCCGACGGTCGTGACGACCTTGCCGCCCATGTACTTGGCCAGCTGGACGGCAGCCATGCCCAGGCCGCTGGCGCCGCCTTGGATGAAGACGGTATCGCCCTTCTTCATGCGTCCCTCGAGGATCAGATTGAGGAACGACGTCGCAAAGGCCTCCGGAATTGCCGCGGCTTCGACCATGCTGATACCGGCCGGAATGGGCATGGCCATGTCCGCCGGCACCGCCACGCGTTCGGCATAGCCACCGCCGCCCAACAGTGCACAGACCCGGTCGCCAACGCGCCATTTGCAGCCCGCTGGCGCCCACGATACCACGCCGGACACTTCCAGGCCCATCCAGTCCGGCCAGCCGGGCGGTGGCGGGTAATTGCCCGCGCGCTGCATCAAGTCGGCGCGGTTCAGGGCCGCCGCGTGGATATCGATGATGATCTCGCCGTCGCGTGGCGTCGGCTCGGGCACGTCGCTCCACACCAGGCTCTTGTCGTCTTGAACGAGTATTGCGCGCATGTCATTTCTCCCATTTCGTGTAGCCGGAGGCAGCCAGGAGAATCTCCTGGACGAGGTAGTCGTGATCGTAAATGTCGGGGTTCGGCAAGTCGCCCTTGATGATCTTGGCCAGCTCCGTCAGCTGATCGATGTAGCGGTCAGTTCTGATGCCGAAGTCCACAATCTGGTCGCCGGCGGGATAGTCCGCATTGGCTTCCTTCAGGTGCAATTCCATCGTCAGGGGCTGGCCGTCAAAACGCTCCACCGGACAGAGGTCCACCGTGCCCTTCGTGCCGCAGATCTTCAGGCGCCGGCAGTTCAGGCCGTTGATTTCCTTGCTGCAGGCGCGCAGGGTCACCGTCGCCTCGGGGTAGTCCAGAATCGACAGGGCGTTATTGACAATGCCCTGGCGAGTCCCAGGGGCATTCTTCAGAAACGACGTCACGCCCGTCGGGCGACCAAGGATGTCCACCACGAAATCGATGAAATGGCAGCAGAGATTGAACATGATGCCGCCACGGTACTTGCCTAGGTACTCCTGGTAGTCATCGCCGCCGTAATTGTGACTCATGCTGGTCTGGATTTCATAGATGTCGCCCAACCAGCCATTGCGCGCGGCCTTGATGCACCACTGCATCGCCGGATTGCCGCGGAACATATAACCCATCTGGAAAGGCAACTGCTTCGCTTTGCAGCCCGCCACCAGCTTGCCGAACAGCGCGAGGTCCTCTCCGCCGGGTTTGTCCATATGCATGGCCAAACCGCGTTCCATGCAGCGCATGGCCACCGGCACCAAATCCGTGTTCGGCACTTCCACCAGTACGGCCTGCAAGCCCGGATAATTCAGCAGCTCGTCCTCGCTCAGCCAGCGCAGGCCCTCGTAGGGCTTCAGATTGGAACCGGCGTATTTTGCCGCCGTCGTCGAACGGTCATCGACCACGCCGACGACCTCAAAAATGTCCGGCAACTTCCGGACGGAATCAATCTTGCCCGATGCGTGCTCGTGACAAATGCCAATCTGCCCGATCTTGATCTTGCTCATGTCCGTTTGCTCCTATGAAAAAAACACGTTCTGCCGGAAAAATGCGCCTTATGAAGATAACCGCCGGAACCCAATCAGCAAGCCAATGCGGCGCATGCGCACGGGGAAAACGTAATCGGTCACCCATTGAGAATGGCGGCCTCAGGGGACGCCAGGGACCAGTGGGACTGATTGGCGGCGGGGCGCTGGGGCGAGGACTCACGTCTCACGTCTCACGACTCATGGCCGGGACTGTGGGGACTTTCGGGACCGTGGGGAATGACTCCCGACGCCAGGGACTGATGGGGGAACCGGTGGGACTTCAGGGACCGGTTGGCCGATGTTTTGGACGCGAGGGTGACGCCCGAATCTCAGCGACCTGACGACACCAAGCGGCTAATCTCAAAAAATAATCTGCGTTAATCTGCGTAATCTGTGGATAAAAAAATGCCATTATCGCCGGAATGGCGGCGCAAGTGCGGCGGTGGGGCGAGGACTCACGTCTCACGACTCATGGCCGGGACTGTGGGGACTTTCGGGACCGTGGGGAATGACTCCCGACGCCAGGGACTGATGGGGGAACCGGTGGGACTTCGGGGACCGGTTGGCCGATGTTTTGGACGCGAGGGTGACGCCCGAATCTCAGCGACCTGACGACACCAAGCGGCTAATCTCAAGAATAATCTGCGTTAATCTGCGTAATCTGTGGATAAAAAAATGCCATTATCGCCGGGATGGCGGCGCTCCCAGGCGTAGAATTTTGCGCTACATTGATGCCGTTGCTGGCCGCTCTCTTACGTAGAATGCGGCCGGCAGTCACTCATTCCAGACACCACCACGCTTCCGCAACAAAAGGACTTAGGCACCATGACCGCAGCAGCAGCAGCATTTCCCGGCGTCATTATCACTCAGCCCGGCGCGCAGTATTCGGCGGCGTATCGCCAGTGGCAGGGCTGTCCCAGCATCTGCCGGACACCCAAAGGCCGGTTCTTTGGCGGTTGGTATTCGGGTGGTTCGCGGGAGCCCTCGTACTGGAACTACAACATCCTCGCCCGCAGCGACGACGGCGGCATCAACTGGCAGGATCCCGTGCTGGTCATCGCCACCGTACCGGCCACGCGCAAACAGCTGCTGGACATCGAGCTCTGGCTTGATCCGCTGCAGCGCCTGTGGTGTTTCTGGGTACAGCGCGATTACACCAGCGGTAGCATCAAGGACGCCGCGCACGTCAGTACCTGGGCCATGCGCTGTGACGATCCCGATGCCGCCGATCTGCGCTGGTCGGCGCCCTTCCTGGCCTTCACCGGCTTCCTGCGCTGCCAGCCGACCGTCCTCAGCGACGGCCGCTGGCTCGCCTGCGCCTACGACTGGACCTGCGACCGCTATTGCTACTCCGAATCCAGCGACCAGGGCCAGACCTGGCAACGCCGTCAGGGCGGCAAAAAGTTCGACGCCTTCTTTGACGAAACGCAGGTTCTGGAACGCCGCGACGGGTCGCTGCTCATGTTCGCCCGCACCTGCAAAACCGGCAGCATCGCCCAGTCGCTCTCGACCGACGGCGGCGCCACCTGGAGTGACGGCGCGCCCACCGACATCCCCAACCCCTCCACCCGCTTCTTCCTCAGGCGCCTGCAATCCGGCCGCGTCCTCCTGATCAACAATCTCGACGCCAAACAGCGCGTCGCCATGACAGCGATGCTCTCGGAAGACGACGGCTGCAGCTGGCCCTACCAGCTCAGCCTGGAAAACAGCACTGGATCGTCCTATCCCGACGCCGTACAGGCACCCGATGGCGGCATCCACGTCATCTACGACCGCGGCGGACGCAATGCCCGCAAAGAAATCGTCACCTGTCGCATCTGCGAAGACGACATCATCGCCGGCAAAATCACCGCGCTGGACTCATACATCGGCAATATCGCCAGCAAGGCACCGCAACAGACCCTCGCCGATCCCGCCGTCCGCGATCGCATCCGCGATTTTGACGACCGCTGGCTCAAAAACCAGTTCGGTGACATCGCCGGCGCCGACGCCATCGCCCAGCTGCAGTTCTGAGCCGGTCCGAAAAGCATAGTTGGGTTTTGCGAGGGGGGAGGAAAGGGGCAGTGCCCCTTTCCTCCCCCTCGCGCTCCCCCACCTATCCCGTTTCGGCTCAACGTCAGCAGCTGAGGGGTCGAGAGGGAATTTTCACCGCTGTATTCACAGAAGCCATGGCTATCTTGCGGCAAAAGAAAGGCCGGAAGAACGCCTACGGCAGGCAAATATCGTTTTCGGACGGCCTCTATTCTGAGCCGACACGCCACACAGAGCCGCGCATAGCGCAGGCCGCCGCTCCGTCACCCCCAGTCAGGCGCGCCGGTCGGCCTCGCCCAGCACCATGGGCAGCTGGGTAAAATGCTGGATGACAGCGTCCGCGCGCTGGTCGTCCTGCTGCCCGAAGCCATAGGCGCAGAAGCAACCACGGAGACCGGCGGCTTGCGCGGCGCCGAGGTCTGTACGGTGGTCGCCGACCATCCACGACCCGGCGGCGCCCGCCCCGGCCAGTTCGAGCGCCAACAGCAGCGGCTCCGGCCGCGGCTTGAGCTGTGCGCAGCGGCCGCCGCCGACCACGACGGCGAGCGCGTCAGCGATGCCCAATTTTTCGCAGACTGCACAGGCAGCTGCCTGCGGCTTGTTAGTCACCACGCCGAGGCGCCAGTCCCGCGCCAGCAACGGCAGCGTTTCGGCCACGCCGGGGTACAAACAGGTCTCATCGAGCAGATGATCGTGATAGTGTCGTCCCATGCGCTGCACGGCCTCGTCCATGGACCAGCCTGGCGCGGCGTCCTGCAAAGCCCGTTCAAGAAGCTTGCGGACGCCATCGCCGACATAGCTGGTCGTCGTCGCCAACGACAGCGGTGGCAAACCGTAGTCGGCGCGGACCAGATTCACCGCCGTCGTCAAATCCGCCCGCGAGTCCACCAACGTGCCATCCAAATCGAAAAGTATCATTTTGCTGTTCATGAAAAACATGCCTTTCGGATTAAGGGCTGTGCGATAATTACATTGACAACGAAATCCACGCACCCGAAAGAGGGCGACCGCGCAAGCAAAAAAGTGCGTTCCATTGCCCCATTGGCCCCAGTCAGCTTCGCCGACTGGGGCCAATGGGGCCGAGGAACACGGACATGTAGGGCACTTAACCTAGGGCGGCGCACGCTTTCAGCGTGCTTGCCCTGGGCTGGTATGTTTCGCGCTTTCAGCGCTTCTGCCGCTTCGCGGCGAGGGAAATGCTGACCAGTGGCAGCGCTTCGCGACCAGGAAAATGTTAACCAGTGGCAGCGCTTCTGCCGCTTCGCGGCCAGGAAAATGTTGGTATGTTTCGCGCTTTCAGCGCTTCTGCCGCTTCGCGGCCAGGGAAATGTTAACCAGTGGCAGCGCTTCTGCCGCTTCGCGGCCAGGGAAATGTTGGTATGTTTCGCGCTTTCAGCGCTTCTGCCGCTTCGCGGCCAAGAAAATATTGTCCGGACGATCCGTCTATCACCCCATCGCGACGGCTCGGCGCAACGCCCCTCCGCCCACCGGGGGGGGGCTAGACCATATTGCGTTGCGGGGTTTTGCGGCGGACGGGCTTGGGCATGGACGGCTGCAGAAGCACATAGAGCCCCCGGTCGCCATGGCGGGCGACAAGTTCCACAGGCAACGCCGGGTCGGCGCCGGCGCGCCGGAAAAGCTCAGCGGCGGCCTGTTGGCTGGGCGCCACAGCCCACAGCCGTCGGCCGGGCTGGCCGGCGATAGCGTGTCGCCACAACTCGGGCGTGATGTGGTTCCATGACTGCACCTGCCGGCCGTCATTGCCGAGAATCGCCCAATAGAAACGAAAGGTCGGGACGTCAAACTCGTTGGTGAGCACCACGCTGCCGCCCTGCCACTCTTCGTCCTGCATGATCTGCACCAGTCCGCGCAGCTGATTGGCGCCGCGGTAGTACTGCTGCAGGAGATTCTGCGGGTACTCGCCGCGCTGCCGTTGGCTGCTGGTCAGCGCCTCGGCGCCGCGTTCCCACAGAAAGCCGTTGGCCAGCACCAGCAGGGCCAACACCGCAAAGTCTAGACGCCGGCCCAATGGCCACGCCCGTGCCGCCAGCAAGACCGCGAAGGTCCACAAGGGCACAAAACCAAGAAAAACCCGCGGAAATGGCGCCCGCCCCGGCCCCGTCACAATCAGCAGAACCAGCACCGGTACCACGCAACAGAAAAACAGCCAGCTACTGAAAAAGGCCGCGTCATCATCGCTGTCATCCGCCGGCAGCTCTTCCGGCGGCTCTTTTTCGGCATTCTTCGCCAGCCACCAGCGCCGAACGCGCGTCCAGCCCACCGGCAAGATCGCCAGCGTCAGGACGCCGCCGTGCGCCAGCAAGGCCAGCAGCAGCTGGCCCGCGACCAGCCAGCTGGAATCCCAGCCGCCGGCTTCACGCGATACCTTCATAAAGGCCGGCCACAGCGTGAAATAGTAGCCGCCGCCAAGGCACACACTCAGCGCAAAGGGCACGATCCGCCAGACGCTGCGGCGCCAGCTCGCTCCTCGCCAATGCAGCGCCCCCAGCAAAAACAGCGCCAGCGCCGCCAACACCAACACATTGCTCGGTATGGTCAGCGGCAACAGCAGCCCGCACGCGCAGAGCAGCCACTGCGACCAGCGCGCGGGCTGGTCACGCGTCAACTCCATCACCGCCGATACCGCCGCTGTCGCCAATAACATGCTCAGCGAGTAGCCTCGCAGCTGATAGGCAAAGCCCGTAAAGACCACGCTGATCGCCAGCATCAGCCCGCCCGCGTTGGCCAGTGCCCCGCCTAACCATCGCCGCCAATGGCAAACCACCAGCGCGATGCTCAAAGCGCCGCAGACGATCGACGGCATCCGCAACAGGTGCTCCGCCGACAAATTGAAGTGCAGGAAGCGCAGCCACCACCAATACAACCCCGAACACAGCATGTGGTTGTTCGCCATCGGATACACGCGGAAAACCCGCCAGAATGACGCGTCGTCGCCGCCAAGCACAAAGTGCGTCAGCGTCAGCACTTCGTCATACCACAACTCGCCCATGGCCCAAGACATCACCCGGACCAGATAGACCGCCAGCACGATCACCAGCCACGACCAGCGACCAGGCACCGTCGTCATTTTTTTCTCTTGCAGCATGCGTCCCCTTTGCCGCGCGTCATCCGTCGGCGCCGCCGTGGCGGCGCCGTCAGTTTTGCCGCTGGATCAGCTGCAGAAACTCGTTGCGCGTGGCTTCTGAATTGTGAAAACTGCCCAGCATTGCTGACGTCACCATGCAGGAATTCTGCTTTTCGACGCCGCGCATCATCATGCACAAATGGTGGCATTCCATCACCACGCCGACACCTTCGGCGTTGATGTGGCTCTTAATGAACCGCGCAATCTGCTGCGTCAGGCGTTCCTGCAGCTGCAGGCGGCTGGCGTAACAGTCCACCAATCGCGCCAGCTTACTCACGCCAAACACCTGTCCCTGCGGAATGTAGCCAATATGACAGCGCCCGTAAAACGGCAGCAGGTGATGCTCACACAGGCTGTACACTTCAATGTCCCGCACAATCACCATGTGATTGCAGTCTTCGTGAAAAATTGCGTCGCCCATCGCGTCTTCGGGCCGCTGCCGGTAGCCGCGCAGCAAAAACTCATAGCTCTTGGCGACCCGCTCGGGTGTCTTCAGCAGCCCTTCGCGATCGGGGTCCTCGCCAACATTGAGCAGCAACTGCCGTATCAGCGCTTCCGTGGTCTTGTCGTCCGCCATGTCGTATCCAGCTTTCATGTTGTTCGTTCCCGGGTGCAATTCCCAAAAGTGGGTCATTGCGCGATGGGGTAAACACTACCTCCCCCCCCATTTTTTTGCAAGTACTCGACTTGCTTTTTTTGTTGTCGTTGTATGGTATGCTAAACCGCATATATTCAAGGAGTTACGACGATGGCGATGGAAAAACAACGCGATTTGGCAAAGGAACTGGTGAAGCTGTGTGGTCTGGTGCGCGGATCGATTGTCCATACGACGCGCAAGTGCGGGCGCGCACAATGCGAATGCGCGAAAGGCAAGCAGCATCCGTTCTGCTACCTGTCGCGGTCTTCAGCTGGTTCGAAAAACAAGATCCAGTATGTGAAGCCGTCCGAGGAAAAAGCGTTTGAGCGTGCCGTGGCCA
>JAQWBY010000143.1 GCA_028706165.1 Lentisphaeria bacterium
TCCATCCTGCCAGCGGACGTTGCGGGTCATGACCAGCGGTTTTTCGGCCAGCGACCAGTTGATGCCGTCACCGGACTCGAAGAGCACGAGGCTACGGCTGGCTTTCGGGTAGTAGGCCCCACCGTTGTCCTTGAGGATACAGAAGAGCTTGCCCTTGGCGGCAAAGACGTACGGGTCTTCACCGGGGAAATTGATGTCGCCGGCGCTGAAAATTGGTTCGGGGACTTTGTGGAATGGCCCGGTGGGCGCATCGGCAAAGGCTACGCCGTGGAGTACGGGTCCGAGCATCGGGTAGGGTTTCTGGTTGCCTACGCCCTTGTAGATCATGATGTAGCGGCCATCGGGCATGCGGGTGACGCTGGGGTTGGTGGTCAGCACGCAGTCCCAGCTGTCGGCACTGGCGTCAAGCAGGGGCTGGTCAAAGCGCTGCCAGGGCCCGCGGGGATTGCTGGCGACAGCGAGGCCGACGCGCTGGTGGTTACGGTGATCCCAGTACTGGCCGTTGCCGTAATTGCCGTTGTAGTACAGGTAGAACAGGCCATTTTCGTAGAGCACGTTGGGATTGTGAATGACATCGCGATCCCAAGCGTCTGGCACGCCGCTGCCGGTAAAGATTTCGCCCTGGTAGTGGAAGACGCCGTCAGGCGTGTCGGCAATGGCGTAGCCAATGCGCGAGTGCGTCACCCAGGCCTCGAAGCCCTGCTCACGGGGCCAGACAGACAAGAAGAGGTGGCAGCGGCCGTCGTCGCTGCGGACCATGCTGCCGCACCAGACGATGGAGTCGTCCAAGCGCATGCAGTCACGTGGGTTAAGTGCGGCGATCGCAAAGAACGAGTCAGATTCCTGAAGCCATTCGTTCATGGTGCTTGCCTCGTGTCAGCTTGCAGTGTAAAAGCTGTGCAAAAGACTATACTCCAGAGTATTAGAGCGGTACCGTTTCCCAGGTCGGCGGTATGGGCTCGGTGTAGGGCAGGGCGTCGCCGGGGACCATCGGCAGCACATAGCGGAAACCGACATCGGAGGGCGCAGCGGGGGTGTCGCTGGCGTAATCCAGGGGCAAGTAGCGTTGGGTTGTGGCGCTGCTGGCGCCCTTGATCTGAAAGAAGCCGCTGCTGTCCGGAAAGGGACTTTCGGTCCATTCGCGGACATTGCCGGCCAGGTCGTAGACGCCGAAGATCGATTTATCCATAGGCATAGACATGGGTGGCGCCCAGTTGCCGTGGGTTTGCCGCGCAACGGTGTTTTCATAGGTGTAGGCGAAATCCGCGCGGAAGGCGTTGCCCCAGGGATAAAGGCGGCCATCGCTGCCGCGGCCAGCCTTTTCCCATTCCTCGGCTGTAGGCAGGCGGCAGGGCCGGTTGAGTTTGCTGCCCAGCCACGAGCAATATGCAGTCGCTGCCGCCACCGAGATACCGACAACTGGCCGGTCTGGAGACAGCTGCGGGATAAGCTGGCCGGTGACATCCCAGGCGTTGATGGGAAAAGAGTTGCCGCTGGTGACCTGCACGCGGCTCATGAAAGCCTGCTGTTCCACTGGCGTGGGCAGACTTTGCCAAAACAGCAAATACTCGCCAAAAGTGACTTCGCTGATGCTGATGAAATAACCGGCGAGGTCCGCGCGACGCGGCGGGTTGATGGCGATGGCCGCGCCACCAACCTGCGCCCGGCCAGCGGGCACGTAGGCCGTGCGCGCCGGTATGACCAGGGGAACCACGATCTCCAAGTCGTAATTTTCGCCGTGCTCAAGGGCTAGCGGGTAGAGGACATCGGGATATCCGTCGGTAACAACGGTCAGCAGATAATGGCCTTTGGGAAAGACCATGGCTTTTATGGGCGGAAAACTGTTTTCGAGATCGATACGCGAGCCGATATCCAGCAGAGCCTTGTCTGCTGAGCTGACAATGGGCTGGATGCTGATGCTGGAGCCGGGGGTGTTGGTGCGGATGTTGAGCAGGCAGTCGCCCCGTTGTGAAATGCGCAGGCTGCGAATGACGGCGAGCATGTCGGCGCTGCAGCGTTCCAGGTTGGCGCCGAAGATTGACGGCAGTTGTTTGAGCAGGCGATCGACTTCGGCGTACTGGCCGTTGCGGAGAGCAAAAAGCATGCGGCGTTTGATGCTGGTTTCCTGCAGTTGCCGCGTCTCAGCCCGCCAGCTCGACAGCGAGGAGATGGAGCTTAGTAGCAGATTGGCGGCATCGTAGAGATTGTCGATGTCGTTGCGGCGTTCCTTGATGAGATTTTCCCGCTGGGTGTAGTCGCTCGCTGTTGGCACACCAGGAGTGGCGGATGCATACGGAATGGGAGTGGCGCCGGTGACGGCATTGCCCCCCGTCGGCGCCAACGCTAGCGGTGCCAACGGGGCTGGTGCGGCGACCCATTCGGAGGTCATTTTCTCCAGCAGGCGCTCCTTGACTTCAGCGAGTTTGAGATTGTGCTGGACCTGCTTGATGATTTTGGTATAGGAGACTTGTTCGAGGACGTACAGGGTGGCGCAGAAGGTGGCGATCGCCAGCAGGGCGCTGAAGAACGCCGCCGTTTTGATGGGATTGCGCTGCAGCATTTTGCCGATGCGGACATAAATTGGCGCCGCATAGGCCTTGACTTCCCGGCCCTCCTGGTGGGCGAAGATGTCGCGGATCATTTCACTGACCGTCTGGTAGCGGTTGGCGCGATTCAGCGCCATGGCCTTGAGACAGATGGCCTCTTCCTCCCGCGAGATGTGCGCGCGCATGGCCGTCTGGCGGGGATTGAGATAATTGCCGGTGCAGACGGCGTTGAGCACGGCCATTTCGTCGGCATACTCAGCAAAGGGATTGGTGAAGGTCAGCAATTCGTAGAGGATGACCCCCAGCGAGTAAATGTCGCTGCGTACGTCGAGTTCGGATATCTGGCCCTCTACCTGCTCGGGCGACATGAAGCGCGGGGTGCCGCAGAGATGGCCGTCGGTGGTTAGATTGCGGGCGAAGATCTCCATCTGTGCCGCCGCCACCCGAGCCTGCGGGTCCCTGGGCTGTGATCGCGTTTTTTTCTTTTTTACCTGAGTTGCGATGGCACTGGTCATACCGAGTTTGCGCACCAGTCCCCAGTCAATCAGCGTCACTTCACCGAAATTACCGATGCGGATATTCTCAGGCTTGAGGTCTCGGTGCAGCACGCCCTTGCTGTGTGCGTAGGCGACGCCCTGGCAAATCTTGATGAAGATGCTGATGCGGCGGGAGTGGGTATACTCGCGCAAATAGGCCGGATTGCGCAACGCCAGTTGGGTGATGATCTGGCGCAGCGAGTCGCCACGCAGGCGTTTCATGGTGAAATAAATGCCCTTGCTGGGGCTGATGCCGAGAGTGTGCACCGGGACGATGTTGGGGTGTTCGAGCTGCGCGGTGGCTTGTGCCTCGCGGGCAACGCGCTCAATGAAGTCCATGTCATAACGGTGCTTGGCCAGCAGGGATTTCACGGCGACGACGCGGCAGAGCGTGTCGTCCACCGCGACGTTGACGGTGCTGGTGCTGCCGGAGTCGAGGTATTCCACAGCGCTCAGCGCGGGTTCCTGGATATCAAGGTGGAGGCCAAGTTCGCGGATGGCTTCGGCGTAAAACGCCTGCGGGTCTGTCGGTGGCGGTGGCAATGGCGTGTCGTTGTGGCTGTCGTTGTCACTTGCGCCTGCGGCCTTCGGGCCGGCTTCAGTGAGAAATGAATCTTGTATTGGCAGGTTTTTGGTAGGCATGGCTGGGTAATGAAACGGCTTGTGCGCGCTGCGTATCGGTGACAGGCGGGTACTATAGGCGATGGAGACAGGGCTTGCCAAAATCCATGCCGTTTTGATCGTTGTTTTGGTCGGTGCGGGCGAGGGGCTCCGAATGCCCGCGGGATGTACCAGAGGAGTAACCGGTCGGCGATTGATATTGGCCGGTCCCAGGGGACGCCAGGGACCAGTGGGGAATGACGCTTTGGACACAAGGGACTGATTGGGGACTTCCTGGACTTCGGGGACCGGTTGCTTGATACCTGGGACTGCCGGGAGCGCCGCCATCCCGGCGATAATGGCATTTTTTTATCCACAGATTACGCAGATTAACGCAGATTATTTTTTGAGATTAGCCGCTTGGTGTCGTCAGGTCGCTGAGATTCAGGCGTCACCCTCGCGTCCAAAACATCGGCCAACCGGTCCCCGAAGTCCCACCGGTCCCCCATCAGTCCCTGGCGTCGGGAGTCATTCCCCACGGTCCCGAGCGTCCCCACGGTCTCGGCCATGAGTCGTGAGACGTGAGACGTGAGTCCTCGCCCCAGTGCGCGCCGTCGCCAACCAGTCGGATCCGGCTGCTTGATTGCCCTGATCATCCGACAGATCGGCCTGATCAACGGTCAGATCGGCCAAGTTCGGCCCGGAGGGCGCCGCAACCAGGGGTGTGACAACAACTTGGAATTTCGCCTGGAGGGCGCCACATTGGTTAGGCACGTCCCGTCTCACCGCGTCGGCGGAGGCCTGTCGTGCAGCCAATATCAACGGCTGACCGATTACCCAGAGGACGGGAAGGAACTCCGGGATGTTGAGCCATCTTGGGCAACGGTGATATATTGGCGCGTTGCGGTCACCCGCATTACCGAAGCAAAGCCGTTACCCAAACGTTTTCCCATGCGAAAGGATTGACATCATGCTGCGCAAACGACTACTGCTGACCTTGGTTGTAGCCATGACCGCCTTGGCCGCATTTGCCCAGGACACTGCCGGCAGGCGCCACGACCCCAATCTGGTCGTGCTGCTTTCCGACCTGCATACCGGCGGCAAAAGCACCTACCAGGGCCCGAAACTCATGGCGATTATGGATGAGGTACTGGCGATGGCGCCCCTACCGGCCAACGTCTTGATCATGGGCGATGTGGCTTATCTCAATGGCTTGGACGACGACTACGCGGCGCTCAAGCCCATACTGCAGCGCCTGAGCGACGCGGGCATTGCGTGGTCGGCGGCACTGGGCAACCATGATCGCCGGGAGACTTTTTGGCAGCACTTTCCTGAACAACTACCGGCGCAGCCACCGGTTCCTGGCCGCCATGTGAGCATAGTCGACACGCCGCATGCGCAATTTATCCTTCTCGACACCCTGCTGGCGGGCAAGGTCAATGGCGAGCTCAATGACGAGCAGCGGGCATGGCTTAGCGCGTATCTGCCAAGGCAGAAAAAGCCGGTCTTTGTCTGCGCGCATCATCCGCTTGGCGAAAGCAAGCTCGCGGAGCTGTTGGCGGCATCGCCCATGGTCGCGGCGTACATCTTTGGCCATCATCATCACTGGCAGGCCAAGAAGACCAATGGCGTCAACACGCTGTGCCTGCCATCGACGGGCCACTGGGGCGACATCGGCTACGTCGTCGTCAGGATCAAGCCGGACGGCGCCGACTTCACGCTGCAGATTCGCGACCATTTCAAGCCCAAGCCCCAGCCCGAGCCCAAAGCGGAATGGACCCAGCGCATCGAAAAGCTACGCGATGCCAGCTGGTCCGTCGCTTTCCCGGTCGCCCCCTCCGCGGCGGCCGCAGCAGACTAACGCACATGCCACCTGGTGCGCCGCCGAACGGCCGCTGGTGGCGGCGATGGTTGGCGGCGTTCGGCAAGGGGCGTTTCGCTGCGGGCTTTGCGTTCAGCCGCAGTGGAAGTAGGTGCAGACCAGGCGGAGCATGGCCTCGTTATCGCCGTGCAGGTCATGGCGCAGGGTGCGGTCATTGAATGCCTGGAGGCGGCTGATGATGCCATCAATCATGGCGGGGCTGAAGACGTGCTGTTCTTCGTAGAAAGCGCGTTGACTGGCGAGGCAGTCGGCGGAGGCGGCGCAGCTGTCAGGTAATTTTGCCAGACCATTCATGAGCTGCTCGTGTTCCTGGCGGTGAATATTGACATTGACGTAGGTCTTGCTCGCCAGATCAAGCGCGTTGGGCATGGTGAAGCCATGGCGACAGGCGACGGCGAGGCCGGCGAGCAGGAGGTAAACATCAGCGGAGCCGTCTGGCGAGCGCATTTCCACGGTCTGCTTCTGGCTGGTGTCATAGGCCGTTGCGGCTTCGGCGGGATTAGCGATAGTGCTGAGGTTTTTCGGGCTGTTCCAGCCCAGCGGCACGCGCACCAGCACGGAACGGTTGCGGTCGCCCCAGCAGATGTTGGTGGGCGCTTCCTGGTGGGGCACCAAACGGAAGTAGGACGTCGGATTGGTGTTGCCAAAGGCCGTCAGCGACGGCGCAAGAGTCATCATGCCGGCGATGGCGCGGCGCGCAGTGTCAGAGATCACGCCGTTCTGCAGCATTTGGTTCTTGCCGTCTTTCATGATGCGCATGTGCACATGCATACCCGAGCCGGCTTTGCCGATGGTAATTTTCGGGGCGAAGGTCACATCCAGGTCATAGCGACTGGCCAGATTGCGGATAATCCATTTGGCGATCAGCAGCTGCTCGGCGGCCTCAAAGGCCGGCACCGGCAGAAATTCAATTTCGTTCTGCTCGTAGATTTTGCCCTGCAGCGTGAAGTTGCCGACTTCCGAATGGCCATATTTGATCTGACCACCCGCTTGGGCGATAAAGAGCATGCATTCTTGGCGGAAGGCATTGAATTTGGCGTAGGGGGCCGACTCGTGGTAACCGCGCTGGTCAGAAGCTGGATAGAAGCCGGGATCATCGGCGATGACGTAGTACTCGAGTTCGCCCATGGCTTCGAAGTCCATGCCAGTCGTGTCATGGAAGGCTTTGCAGGCCTTATGCAGGGTGTGTTCTGGAGAGCTCTCCAGGGGCTCGCCGTCCTTGTTGAAGAAGGAGCAGAGCATGCTGAGCGTCGGCAATTCAGCAAAGGGATCGACAAAGGCCGTGCAGTAACGCGGTACGACATAGAGGTCGCTGCTGCTGGCCTCGATGAAAGGAAAGAGGCTGGAGCCGTCAACGCGTTCGCCACAACAGAGAATCTCTTCGAGATAGGCGGCATTGTTGATGACAAAATTGAGGGTCTTGAGGCGGCCGTCACCCGCTGGATACATGAAATTGACGTGATGAATGTCTTCCTGCTGGATATACGTGATAATGTCCTGGCGGGTAAAGGCGCTCGGGGCTTTTTGGAGTTTATTGACGATGGGGTTGCAGGACATGGACAGAAACTGATCCATTGTGGGGGGGCTTCCCTGGGCTTCGCGCTGTCTGGCAGATGCCGGAAATAGGCGTGCGGGTGGCGGCGGTGGTGATACTTCGGCGGGCAGGGCAGTGAAAACATGAGGCAAAAACTGGTGTCGGCGCCGATAGTAAAAATCACCGGGCCACCGCCGAAACAGCGGTGGTTCGTAAATCCTTCTTAAATGATGTTTTGAGGGAGTTGTGGCTTCAGGCCATGCCGGGAGCACAATGCAGCGAGCGGGCAAAAGGCTGTAGTGAACAGCGACCAGCAGACCGCCAGCGCCCGCTGTTTATGCAATCCGACAATGCGGTACTATATCGCCTTCCATGCTTTATGACCACAGTGAAAAAGGCTGCATGCCGAAATAATGCATGAACTGCTGGCGGCACGTAACCCATGCTGGGAAAAAAGCCCTGCGAGTATTGTCCACGTGCCGGCAGAAGCTATGGTAGTGCCGGAATTCTCGCCTGGGGGGGATGCGTAACTATAAGCGGATAACTGCTAAGGAGGACTTGCTGTGACAACGTGGATATTCACCGGACTGATCGTCCTGGCGCTTCTGGTCATCATCTGGCAGTGGCATTTACTGCAGGAACTACGCCTGCGCACGGCAGAACGGCAGCGGCAGCTTGATGCTGTCCAAGCGCAGCACCAACAGGAACTGGCGGCGCAAGAGCTGCTCTGGCAAGAACGCCGCGACAGCTGGCAGCGCGACCTGCAGCACGCCAAGGACAGCGCCACGGCCGAACAACAGGCATTGCGCCAGCAGCACGAAGAACAGTTACGCCAACAGGAAACACTCTGGCAGGAACGCCAGCAGAGCTGGGAAGCTCAACAACAACAGCTGGTTGATCAACACGCCAAAGAGTGCCTCGCCAGGCAGCGCCAAGCAGATGCCCAGGCCCAGGCCCAGCGCGAGGCCGCCGAGGCCATGCAGAAACACGTCGCCGAAAGTAAAGCCGAGCAGGAACGAAACTTTGCCGCCAAAATCGCCGCTCTCAAAGACGAATTCAAGGCACTCTCCGAGCAGATCCTGCATGAACGGGCAACTGCCATGGTCAAGCTCAGTCGCGAGCAGATTGGCGCAATTCTGACGCCCCTAAATGAGAATATCGGCCGTTTTCGCACTGCCGTGGACCTGGCGCGGGACAAAGGCATCGAGATGAACGCATCGCTCAAGAGCAGCCTCGATGACATGTTCAGAGTAACGCAGAATGTCGGCCAGGATGCAACCAAACTGGCGGCGGCCCTACGCGGCAACAGCAAAATCCAGGGCGACTGGGGCGAAATGGTGCTGGAGGACATTCTGTCGCGCTCGGGTCTGCAGGCCCGCGTGCACTACAACACCCAGGAGACCATCCGCGATAACGCCGGCGCGCCCGTGCGGCATGACGACAGCGATCGGCTGCTGCGGCCGGACGTGATTGTGCGCTTTCCAGACAAGAAGGCGGTCATCATTGACAGCAAAGTCAGTCTCACGGCCTATGTTGACCATATGAATGCCGAGCCTGACAGCGATGAAGCCAAGGCCGCGCTGGAACGGCACGTGCGCAGCGTCCGTCAGCATGTGGACGAACTGGCCAGGAAAAATTACCCGCAGTATTTGCCGGCTGACTGCAATGCGGTGGATTTCGTGATCATGTTCATGCCCAACGAGGCGTCCTATCACCTGGCGATGTGCAGCGAGCCGTCCTTATGGCAAGGAGCCTTTGAAAAGCGCGTGCTGCTGGTCAGCCCCGTCAATTTGATGGCCTTGTTGTACATGATTCGCATTGCCTGGACACGCGCGGAACAGGAGCGCAATCAGCAGGAAATCATCGCCGCCGCCCAAATCCTGCTCGACCGAGCAATGAGCTTCTATGACGATTTTGCCGAAGTCGGCAAGTGCATCGCGAATACCCACAAGGCCTACGATGCGGCATGCAAACGCCTGCGGGGTGATGGACGCACGCAAAGCATGCTCAACGCTGGCAAAAAAATCGAAAAGCTCGGCGTCCGCTTAAAAAAACAGCGGTCCATACCAGCCGCGCTTCTGGCTGACAGTAACGATGATGACAATATCGATGACGACGCAGAAAAGCTGGGGCAGGGCAGCGACAGCATCGATGTGGCAAACTTGGCACCTGATGCAGAGGACAATGGTTAATTGCCGGCGGCACCTGGTGCAAGCTGAGCAGTCGTGCCGGCATTGCCCGTCATGGCTGAAGCTCTGACCTTACGCCAACGTCCAGCCACTGGGGGCAGGAACGGTAGCTCAGAACGT
>JAQWBY010000004.1:0-18304 GCA_028706165.1 Lentisphaeria bacterium
TCGTGGTAATACAGATCAACGAGTTCGCGGGCAGATTTGACCGGCTTGAGTGTTGGCATGGGGTATCTCCGGATGGCTGTCTATTCAGGGGCCTGCGGTTGCCGGGCAATATAAGTGGCGAAGGAGCCGTGGCAAAGCGCGCGATTACACGATGCGCGTTTGGCCGCTGGGGTATTGATACACTATATCAGCGTTTGCCTTTGCGTGGCTTGGCGGCGTTGAGTTCGGTTTCGCGGTTGCTGATGACCTCAAAAATCTCTGTCGGGCTATCACAGCTGCGCAGATCAGCCAGGATGCTGGTGTTGAGGCAGAGCATGCAGATTTGGGTGAGTACTTGCAGGTGCAGCTGGTTTTCCTTGCAGCAGATGAGGAAGAAGAGGTCGGTTTTGCTGTTGTCGGGAGCGGCGCCGAAGAAGATGGGGTTGTGGAGTCGGCCGACGCAGACGAAGGAGGCCTCGAACATGTAGTTGTCTCGCTGCAGCGGGTGGGGCAGGGCGACGCCGTTGTCGATGGCGGTGGTGCCGATTTTTTCGCGTTTGCGCAGTTCTTCGTAGAGATCGTCAGGATTGTAGAGTAAGCCGGTGTTGGTGGCCAGCCTGGTGAGATCACGGAGGACGGCGGTTTGCGTCTTGCCCTTCATGGCGGAGTCGATGGCATCGGGCGAGCATAGCGGGGTGAGGATGAGCGGTCGGCAGGCGCTGGCGACTTGGCTGTCGCGGCGGGCTTCGTCGAGCGGTTTGACGACGGCTTCGTGAAGAATGCGTTCGGAGTACCAGGCATCGAGGTCTTCCTGCTCGAAGAGGAAGCGTTCGCCCTGGTGGTTGCAGGGAATCTCGGCGCGCAAAGCCATGGCTCGCAAGGTCTGCGGGTCAAGCTGCAAAAAAGCAGCGGCATCGTTCAGGTTGAGTTGTCGGTAGGGCATGGCGCAGTTCTGGTGTAAAAGCATGGCTGGGGGGGTGGAAGCATAAATGTAGTCCATGAACGCATTTTTGCCTGCGCGTACAGGCAGAACTGATAATGGCCGGTAATCGGTCGGCAACCACCCCGGTGGGGAAAACACCGGGGGGGGGCGACCGATTACGTTGATTATTCTACTGATATGCAAAACGGTTTGTAGTGGCAGTGATGTGCGGGTATTATTGCAGGGAGCGATGCGGATGTGCCGCCGAAGACCGTGAATCACTTTCTGGAGACCATACCCAATGGAAGTACCTGCGCGTGACGCTGGCAAAGCGAACATCATTCTGATGAATTGCGACGATTTGGGCTATGGTGACTTGGCCTGCTATGGCTCGCCTTGCAACAGCACGCCGCATCTTGATCGGTTGGCGGCCGAGGGGATGCGTTTCACGGATTTCTACATGGCGTCGCCTGTGTGTTCGCCGTCGCGCGGGGCGATGCTCACGGGTTGTTATCCACCCCGAATTGGTTTTGGATCGTTTGATGGTCGCGGGGTGCTGTTTCCCGGCGATCCCATTGGGCTCAATCCCAGCGAGATCACCATCGCAGCGCTGCTGCGCGATGCGGGGTATGCGACGAAGATCGTCGGTAAATGGCATTGCGGCGATCAGCCGGAATTTCTGCCGACGCGGCATGGTTTTGACAGCTATTATGGGTTGCCCTATAGCAACGACATGGGCCGTCAGAAGGTGGATGACAAATGGCCGCCCCTGCCTTTGTTGCGGGATGAGGAAGTCATGCAGGAGCAGCCGGATCAGTCGGGGTTGACTGAGCGCTACGTGGAAGAGTCGTTGCGTTTCATTCGCGAGCAGCGGCAGCGGCCTTTTTTCCTTTATTTGGCGCATATGCACGTCCATCTGCCCATTTATGCGCCGGCGCGTTTTTTGCGCGAATCGCGCAATGGCGCTTACGGAGCGGCAGTGGCCTGTATTGACTGGGCGGCGGGCGTGATCATGGCAGAACTGCGGCGCTTGGGCTTGGAGGATAACACCATGGTGATCTTCACCAGCGATAATGGCTCGCGTTGCCGCGGCGAAGGCGGCAGCAATGGCGTGCTGCGCGGGATCAAGACGACTACTTGGGAGGGTGGGCAGCGCGTCCCGTGCATTATGCGCTGGCCGGGGCACATACCCGCCGGCAGCACCTGCACAGGCCTGACTACCGCCATGGATTTCTACCCGACGCTGGCCGCCATTGCCGGCAGTGCCGTGCCGACGGACAGGATCATCGATGGCCGGGATATCACTCCGTTGATGCTTTCCGGGGACGCCGTCGTGTCGCCCCGCGAGGTATTTTTCTACTACAACCGCAATGACCTGGAAGCCGTCCGTGACGGCCGCTGGAAACTCCACGTGCGCAAAAGCCGCCAGGCCATCGCGGAACTCTATGATTTGCGCAATGACCCAGGCGAGAGCCGCAATGTCTGTGCTGACGAGCCGGCGGTGGTGGCGCGGCTAAGCGCGTTGCTTGAGGGGTGCCGGGAGGATCTCGGCGACGAAGCGCTGGGCATCGCCGGCCGAAATGTCCGTCTGGCGGGGCGGGTGGACCAGCCGCAGACACTGACGCAGTTCCGGCTGGATCACCCGTACATGATCGCGACCTACGACCTACAGGAAAGAGGATAGGCCAGCGATGTCTGCGCGCGTTGTCGGCTATAGAGAAAAAAACGTGGCAACTTACTTGTCTTTATTTGACACCATGGCTTTGTTTGATAACATAAGCCCGGAACCAGAATGCTCGGCGCGGAAGGCAATACGCTAGGGAAGTGGGATGACAGAGTGTTCCGATATTAGTTCCTATTTGACCTATTTGTCAGTTTGCAATTAGACAAAACTGATCATCCGTGTATATAATAGGACAAGCAATCAGTTGATAGGCAAAACGTTTTTTCTGAGTTGGGGATATGGAACCGGCATGCGCGGGGGCTAGTCAGAGGGTACAGAAAGAACATGGATAAGCAAACGCACAGGACTAGCCGGCGGGCACCGCCGTCGGGGGAGTACTGCAAAGGAGAAACCATGAGTAATGATAGTGATAGCCGAGTATACAGCAACCGCCATCTCTGGGCTCTGCCCAACACCAGGAAGAAGACTGCCACCATTGGCATATCGGACTTTTTGGCGGAAGAGCTTGGCGAGATAGCCAGCATTGACATGCCGCTGGTTGGTGACGAGCTGGACATGGAGTCCTTCTGCCTGCATCTGCACCTTTCCGGCCGTATTCACCACCTGCGCTCGCCGTTGAGTGGTCGCGTGCTGGAGATCAATGAAGACGTGCAGGACAACAGCAACCTGATTCACCTCGATCCCTACAAACATTGGCTGTACAAGATGGAATACGACGATACCGAGGAGCTTGATCTGCTGATGAGTTCCGCTCAGTATGCCCGTTTCGTGGATCAGCTATGACCCCATTCAGTCCCGCTGAAGGCCGGCTGTATGCACTGGCCGGACGACTCAATGCAATGGCGCTTGCCATTGCATTGTCTCTTTTTGTGTTCAGTGGGCCGGTTTTTCAGAGTCGTCAGTGGCCGTTGCTGCGCTATGGCCAGGTCATGCCGGTGGCGCTGCTGACGTTGTGCCTACTGGCGCCAACGCCGGCGGCGTTGCCGCTGATTGGCTGGCGCTTGCGGGCGGCGTGTCTGACAGTGCTGGGCCTGTCGCCTTTTTTGACCTGGTTTTTGCGCAGCGACGGCCAGACCTATTTTGCGTTCTGCACCCTGTTGCTGACGGGTGCGGCGCTGTGGTTGCTGCTGGAGATCAGCCTGTGGTTGCGCAGGCTTGCGGCAGAAGCGGGCAATGTCCTGCTGCGGAAACTGTCGCAGAACAGCGTGACGCTGGTGCTGTTCGGGGCGATCATTCCCGTATCCGCCATTCATTTGGCTTTCCTGGTGCTGCTGGGTGGCGCTGAAAATGGCTGGTCGGCGCTGGACCTGCAGATTGTCTGGGCGACGACGCCGGCGCATATCGGTCTGCTTCTGCGGGTGCTATTTTACTGGATATCCTTTCATGTCGGCGCGGTATGTCTTTTTGCCGGCCTGTACGGCCAGCGGCAGATACATCGGCGACTGTTTGACAAGCAGGTTCAGGATAATAAGGAACACGACGAATGAGTACGACGCTGATGGTTGCTTTGGATGTGGATAGTCTGGCCGAGGCAGTTGCGGTGGTCGACCGTCTGGGCGACGAGGTCAGCTGGTACAAGGTCGGCAAGCAGCTTTTCACCCGTTTAGGCCCCGCCGTGGTACAGGGGCTCAAAGAGCGTGGTAAAAAGGTGTTTTTGGACATGAAGTACCACGACATCCCCAACACCGTCGGCCAGGCCGTTCGTTCGGCGGCGGCTATTGGTGCTGATCTCTGCAACGTGCACGCGTCCGGCGGGCCGGCCATGCTTCGGGTGGCGGCGGAAGCGGGGCGCGAAACGGGCCTGACGGTGGTGGCGGTGACGGTGCTGACCAGTATGGATGCCGCCGAGCTGTCTGCCGTGGGCATCGCGGTGACGCCGGCCGAGCAGGTGCTGCGCCTGGCCACCTTGACGCGCGACTGTGGGCTGCCCGGTGTGGTCTGCTCTGCGCAGGAGATCGGGTTGATTCGCGATGCCTGCGGAAGCGACTTTTTGCTGGTGGTGCCGGGCATCCGGCCGGCCGGTGCCGGCAAGGGCGACCAGAAACGGGTGATGACGCCGAGCGAGGCGGCGCAGGCCGGTGCGCAGTACATCGTCGTGGGCCGGCCTATCCTGGCTGCCGCTGACCCCGCTGCCGCCGCGCGTGCCATCAATGCCGAACTGCGAGGCTGAAGGCCCCTTGCACGAGCGGCCCGGCGCTTGGCCTGGGGCGGACCTGGGTGTGGAATGGTTGCCTACGCAATTTGGCTAAGGCCTTCGCTGCTGAAGACATGAACCTTGCGGTGCTCAGCCGCGCATCTTCGCCAGCCGTCAGCGGTTTCGCCGACAAATGCAGGTGTGAACACGTTTTTCTAAGATGTCTTCCACGAATTCGTGTTCTTGCAACGATGGCTGGGTCACTCGGAAACAGGTTGGAGGAGATCGTTAAGATTGAGCAGCAACACGATCAAACTGCAGGTTATGGACGCCATTTGCGTCACGGATGGTCCTTCATCGAAAAAAGCCATTCGCGAGGCCACTGGTCTGGCTTGGAATACCGTTGGGCGCATCGTTGACCGGCTGGTTGACAATCGTATACTGCTGGAGGAGCGCGACGTTCCATCGCAACCCGGGCGGCCGATCACCAATCTGGAACTGAATCCTGATAACCCGCTGCTGGTTGGTTTGGCGCTTGGCGGCAAGTGGTGGCGTATTGTCTTGTGCAGCTATCGTTTCGACATGGTATTTGAAAGGAAAATAGCGACTCCGCAGTGGCGCGGCGCGCTTCCTTTTCTACATGGCATCCGTGATTTCATTCTTTCGTCTTTGTTGCAGGCGGGATATTCATTGGATCGCGTTTTTTGTATCGGCATCGCTAGCTCAGGTACTATTGACCCGGCAAACGGCGTGCTGGTGTCGGCATTGAACATGGGCATGGAAGTCGGCGTGCATTTGCCGTTACGGCAGGACTTGGAAGCGTTGCTGCACAAGCCGGTGTTGGTTTCAAGTTCAACGGTAGCGACCGCGTGGGCGGAGTACAAATTCGGCTCTTGCGCCGGCATTCGCAACCTGCTCACGGTCGGGATCAGCATCGGTATCGGTGCCGGCGTGATTATTGATGGCAAGGCGTTGGTCGGCAGTCCGGACCGCCCAGTCGGCACTCTCGGGCACTTGTATATCCCCGGCAATTCCCGGCTCTGCGTCTGCGGGCGCAAAGGATGCCTGGAGGCATTTGCGGGAGGACGATCTTTGGTGGCAGTGGCGCAGGGACGCTACCCAGACGCTGGCTGGACAAGCGCAGAAGAAATCGACCGCGCCGCCGCCGGCGGCGATGCCCGAGCCAAAAATATCCTTGGCCGCGCCGCCAGGCTCGATGCCGCCTGTATTGCGTTCCTGGTTCAGATATACCGTCCCGAAGCTATTATTTTTACTGGCGGACAATGCGTGGAACGGGCTTTCTTCTACACCACTCTGCGGGAAAAATTACACAAGGCCTTGCCTGGCGATATTGCTGAGCACCTGAAAGTGTCCATCTCGGCAATAAAGGAATACGGCAACGCCATCGGCGCGGCGCGTCTCGCCTTTGAACAGTTCTTCTGAACGCATGGGCACCATGACGGTGCGGCCGGCGCGGAGGGACGAGATGTGTCATGAAAATGTGGCGCGCTTCGGGCCGAAAACCGCCTTCGACCGCCTTCGACGGCAATCGACGGCAATCGACGGCAATCGACGACAATCGACGGCAATCGACGGCAGTAGACTGCAATCGACTGCAATCGACGGCAATCGACGGCAATCGACGGCAATCGACGGCAATCGACGGCAATCGACGCCAATCGACGGCAAGCGACTGCAATCGACGGCAATCGACGGCAATCGACGGCAATCGACGGCAATCGACGGCAATCGACGGCAATCGACGGCAATCGACGGCAATCGACGGCAATCATTGGCAAACAGACCCACCGGTTCCAAGCGTGTCAGGAGCCCGTCCATCTCAATCACGGACCGATTACCACGCCGGTTTGATCGCCGAATCGCCCCCCTTGACTTATACAATGTGGCGCGCTATAATTAAAACATCGGTATTTTAATTAATATGAACCGACATATGAATGGTGTGACATGCGATATCGGGAGCTTAGTGCGGACGTCGTGGTCGTTGGTGCTGGCATAGCTGGTTTACGGGCTGCGCTAGCGGCTTCAGGGCGTGGCGTGTCTGTGTTGTTGGTCAGCAAGGGTGTGGCGGCGTCGCCGGCGGTGATTGGCTTTAATGCGCCAGTTGGGGTTGGTGACAGCGGCGAGGTGTTTTTTCGTGACACCTGTGTTGGTGGTGGTGGGCTCAATGATTGCGCGTTGGCCGGGCTCTTAACTGGGCAAGCCGTAGGAGTGTTGAGCGAGTTTGAGTCCTTGGGTTTCAGCTTTGATCGTGAGGGTGCTGCCTACGATCTACTTCAGCCTCTGGGCTGCAGTTGTCCTCGCTTGGTGCATCAGTCCAATCACACGGGTTCGGCGAGTATGGCCATGATGCGTGAGGAGCTCGTGCGCCGGCAGGTCAAAGAATGTGCTGGGGTAACGGCGTTGGACTTGTTGCGCGATCGGCATCGTATCTGCGGGCTTTTGGCGGCGGATCCGCTTCGGGATGAGATATGGGTGATTAGCGCCGGCGCGGTGGTGTTGGCCAACGGTGGTGGAAGTGGTATTTATGCTGACAGCACCTATCCGGACGGGATAGCTGGCGATGGCTATGGCATGGCGTATCGCGCTGGCGCGTCGTTGCTTGACATGGAATTTGTGCAGTTTGAGCCTTGTCGCTGCATTTGGCCACGCAAGTTGGGCATTTCCACCACCTTGCTGGCCAAAGGCGGAGAACTGTGCAACCGCCTGGGTGAACGCTTTATTCTCAAGCGCTATCCCGGTGGCGAAGGCACGGTTTCCAAGGATATGCTGGCTCGGCTGATCGCCTTGGAAATACAAGCGGGGAATGGGAGTGAACACGGCGGCGTGTATCTGGATTTGCGCATGCTGCCGGAAAAAGTGCTCAAGCGAGACCATTCCATGTATTACGAGCGTTTTTTGCGGGCCGGGATAGATCTGACGACGGAATGGATTGAAGTGGCGCCAGCTGCTCACACCTTCATGGGCGGGGTCAAGATTAACGCCGGTTGCGGCTGTGGGGTGCCGGGTCTTTTTGCCGCTGGCGAAGTGACAGGGGGGATTCATGGCGCCAACCGTCTGGGCGGCAATGCGGGCACGGAAATATACGTGTTCGGGAAAATAGCTGGTGACAGCGCTGCAGAGTATGTCCACCGGCATGGCCAGGTGTCCATTTCAGATCAGGAACGCAGGATGATCGATGAGCGTTTTGGTCATCTCCGGGGCGGAGACGCGTACGCTGTGATTGACGATGCCAAAACGCTCATCAAAAACACCATGGGGAGCTACGTCGGCGCCGTCAGGTGCGCGGATGGTCTGGTGCGGGCAGGGCGGATCATTCAAGAATTAGCCATTGAGTTCAAGAACTACAAAGCAATTAGCGTGCAGGAATTGACCCAGCTCACAGAATTGAAAAACATGATGTTGACTGCGGAACTCGTGGTTGCGGCGGCACATCAGCGTCAGGAGAGCCGGGGCGTGCACTACCGCGAAGATTTTCCAGAACGCGATGACCGGCACTGGCGTAGAAGCATCATCATCACCCCGGGGGCTGCCGGCCATGAGTTTTCATTTGTTGCGCGCAATGGTGAGAAGGGCGCTGAAGGACGTCGTGCCGCACAAAGTGGCAGGGGAGAATTCTGACTATGATCTGTAATTATGTGAAGACGAACGACTATCGCGATTCGGTATTTCTGATGGGCCTGGGGCGCCGACTTGGCCAGGTCCCTGGCCTGGAGCGGGTGGCGGTGCTGATGGCGACGCCGATGAATCTGTCGTTGCTGGACGACATGGGCGTGCTGGGGCCAGAGGGCAAAGCGGCCGGGCCGAATGACCTGATCATTGCGATGTCGGTGACGGATGCAGAGACGGGCGAGAAAGTCAGAGCGCGACTGGACGCGCTGCTCAACGAGAAGAAGCCGCAGCCCATGGGCTCGGGGGCCTGTCGTGATATTGCAGCGGCCTTGCGTCAGTTGCCGGGAGCCGACCTGGCCGTGATTTCCTTGCCTGGCGAATTTGCGGTTGTCGAGGCGGAAAAGGCGTTGAATGCAGGGCTTAACGTCTTCATGTTCAGCGACAACGTCGCTATTGAAGATGAACGTAAACTCAAACAGTTGGCGCGCGACAAGAAGTTGTTGATGATGGGCCCCGGCTGCGGCTTGTCGTTTCTCAACGGCAATGCCATTGGTTTATGCAGCAAAGTCCGGCGCGGTCCGATCGGCCTGGCGGCGGCTTCCGGGAGCGGATTACAGGAAACCATGGTGTTGATTGACCGCTTCGGTTCCGGTGTGTCCCAGGCAATCGGCGTGGGCGGGCGAGACCTGCGTGACGAGATTGGCGGCATAACCATGCTGCAGGCGATTGATATTCTTGAGGCCGATGTTGACACCAAGGTCATCGTGGTCATCTCCAAACCGCCGGGTAAAAACACCGAGCGCAAGATCATGGACCGGCTAAGGGCCTGTTCCAAACCAGTCATTGTGAATTTCATCAATGGCGACAAGGATGCGATTGTCCAGGCAGGAGCTGTTGCAACCGAGACATTTGCCGAAACCGCCCTGGCGGCAATATCGCGGCTCACTCCTCCGGTAGCCACTAAGATTGTTGACCTATCGGCAAGCGAACTCGCCGCCATCGCGGCGAGCGAAGTGGGGAAATATGCCCCCGAGCAGCGTTATCTGCGGGGGATATACTGCGGTGGGACCCTGGCGGAAGAGGCCATGCTGATTATGCGTCGGAGCATTGGTGATATTTATGCCAACGCCCCACTCAGTCCAGACATGCTGCTGGCAAATCCTCAGATCAGCCGTGAGCATTGCGTCATCGATATCGGCGCTGAAGAGTTTACGCGGGGCAAGCCCCATGCGGCGATTGATCCGTCGCCGCGGCTGGATCGCTTCCGTGCCGAAGCCGCCGACCCGGCTGTCGCCCTGATCCTGATGGATTTCCTGTTGGGCTATGGCTGCAATCCCGATCCTGCCGGAATGATGGCCGAAACGATTGCCGAAGCCATTGCCGCCGCTGGGCGGGCTGGACGGCATCTTAGCGTTGTGGCCTCGATTTGCGGCTCGGAACTGGACCCGCAAGTATTTTCAGCACAAAAAGCAAAACTGAGAGCGGCCGGAGTGATGGTCATGGACAGCAATGCCGCGGCCGCCAGGCTCGCGGCCGCGATCATTGCCATGAAAAACGGCGTTTCCGGAGGGAGAAAATGACTACAGCCTTACCGATTGGTTCTCCGCTCAAGGTCGTTGCCATTGGCGCCGAGGTCTTTGCCGACGCGTTGCGGGAACAGGCCATCGAAACCATCCAGCTGCAATGGTCGCCGCCGGCGGATATTGTTCGCAAGCATCAGCGGCAGCTCTGCGAGCTGCGAGAGAGTCCGTTGGCGGACAAGATTGCCGCAGCCAACGCGAAAGTCATTGAGTCATTGCTGAATGCCGATCCCTACTGGGTTGATATGAAACCGGCGATCGAGGTCGTTCCCGGGTTGAAGCCGAACATGATCTTGAAATCCGGCCCGCCCTTGCCTTGGGATCAACTCTGTTCTACTCAGCGCATGGGTATATGCAACGGGATTTTGTACGAAGGCCTGGCGACCAGCGATGCCGAAGCGGAGGCTCTCGTTCGCTCAGGCGAGGTTGAATTTCATGCTGCCAACGATTTTGAGGTAGTGGGTCCTGGCGCCGGCATACTTACGCCGTCGATGATCGTCAATGTGGTCGAAGACCGGAATAGCGGCAAGCGCGGTTACTGTGCTCCGTTTGAAGGTCCGAACAAAGGCGGTCTCAGCGGCTGGGGTATATACAATGCCGACATCAAAAAGCATCTTGATCTGCTCCGTGACGTGGTCGGGCCGATCTTTTCCAAAATGCTTAAACGCATCGAGGGCGTTCCCATCAAAGCGATTATCACCCGGGGTGTTGAGATGGGCGACGAGACCCATTCGCGTCAGGAAGCCGAGAGTCTGATCCTGATCAACAAGCTGTTTTTCCTGCTGTTTGATGAACCGGCTATTCCGTCGGATGTCTTGCGCTGCTGTGTTGATTTTCTGGACAAGACGCCGCGCTTTTTCCATCCAATTGGGATGGCATCAGCCATGGCGACCCTGCAGTCAATGAAGCACATGGAGTATTCAACCGTGGTCATCGCGCAGGTCGGCAACGGCGTGGAATACGGCATCAAGGTCAGTTCCCTGGGCGATCAGTGGTTCACGGCGCCATCACCGCAGTTGAAAGGAATGTTTCTGTCTTCGGACACCAGGCAGGATGACATCCTGCCATGGATCGGTGACAGTTGTATCCTTGAAGCCATTGGCCTGGGCGGCTTTGCGGCAGCCGCGTCACCGGCGGTGGCGCGGCTAACCGGTGGTACATTTGCCGACGCTATCGCCCAATCTCGGGAAATGGCGGACATCTGTCTCTGTGAAAACCGCAATTTCCTGTTGCCGGCCTTGGATTATGCCGGTAGTCCAGCGGGAATTGACCTGTTGAAAGTCCTGGCTACTGGCATTCAGCCGGTGCTGCACGGCGGGATGATTTCCAAAACCGGCAAACGCATGGGCGCCGGCACGACCCGCGTGCCGCTGGCATGTTTTGCGAAAGCCTTTGCGGCGTTTGCCGCGAAATATCGCGAAGAAATACCAGGCTGACCGCCATGGGCACTGAAATCAAATTGGTGGTCGCTGCCGGCGGCACGGCGAGATGCTTTTCCTGCCTCAGGCGCAAAATGGTGACACTCACAGGAGACCATATAGACAATGGACACTGAGCTGAATAATCAGGTAGCAGTCATTACCGGTGCTTCGCAAGGCATCGGCCAGGCTTGTGCCGTGGCCTTTGCGCATGCGGGAGCTGATATCGCTTTTACCTACGGGAAGAATCATGAAGCGGCTGAACACACCGCCGCGCTGGTGCGTGACGCCGGACGCAAGGTATTCTTCGCGGCAGTTGACGCCGCCGACCCCGAGGCGACAGAGGCGTTTATGCGCGATGTGATGGATAGCTTCGGGCAGGTCGATGTCCTCGTCAATAATGTCGGCGGCGCCGATGTCACGCCCAATACCGGCTTCGTCGATATGCCGATGGATTACTGGCATCGGCAGTTTAATAAAAATTTTTTCAGTGCGGTTTCCTACTGTCGTTTGGCGTTGCGGTCGATGGTATCGCGCCGTTGTGGCAGCATCATCAACATCGGTTCCGTTCATACCAGCCGGGTGATCAACTTGGATGTCATGCCTTATGCCTGTGCCAAGCAGGCGTTGAATCATCTGACCCGCTGCCTGGCGGTTGAACTGGCGCCTCATGCTATTCGGGTCAACTGTATTGCGCCCGGGCTGATCAAGACTGCTCTCACCGAAAATCGTTACAATCAGGATTGGTGGGACAAGGTCTTCGCGAAGATCCCGATGGCCCGGGCGGGTTCGGCCGCAGAAGTTGCCGAATTGGCGCTGTTTCTCGCTTCCGCCAGATCCAGTTACATCACCGGGCAAATTATCGGTATTGACGGTGGCAGGACCCTGCAGTAACCCAAAGGTACTGACGAAAATGGAAATTTGTCCCGGCATTCATGTGTTGAAATACCCCTGCGGCACTGCATGGACTGGCATGGTGTTGATAGTGCGTCAACGCGTTGTCTTGATTGACACGGCATTTGCGCCGGCGATTGATTCGCTGTTGTATCCGTATTTGGAAACATTGGGGCTGAAAGCGTCTGACATTGATGTGATCATCAACACCCATGTCCATGGCGACCATATTGGTGGCAATGCGCGCCTGCAAGCCGAAACCAGCGCAGAATTCGCGGTTCATGAGCTCGGCGCGGAAAAGCTACGTGATCCCTATTTGCATCTGAACAGGATTCGCAGTCGCTTCTCGCCGCTGGTTCCTTTTCAGGCGGTCCCGGCGGGGCTGGCGCCCTTGACAGCGGATCGGGTCCTGCATGACGGCGACTGCATTGATCTGGGTGATTCTGAATTGCAGATCATCCATACGCCCGGGCACGACAGCGATGCCATCTGCATTTTTGAGCCGCAATCGGGATGTCTGTTCAGTGGCGATTCATTACAGGGACAAGGCACGCTCAGTGCCGGGCTGGCTTTTTATCAGGACTTACCCGCGTATCGGCACAGTCTGCAAAAGATTGCCGCCATGGCAGGCCGGATTAACTGCCTTATTGCCGGGCATCCCTTTTATCCCACCGATGGCATATTGTTTGGTGAGCAGGTGACTGAATTCCTGGCGGCCTGTCGCGCGACGACCGAGCGCTATGATCATGAGCTCAGGAAACTGCTAAGTTCGCACCACGACCGCAACGACCTCAAATACTTTACCGATGAGCTGCTGGCCGGTGCCGGTTTGACGGTCAAACCGACGGTTCCAGTGTTGGCATTTCACACCGTCGCGGAACATCTCAAGGACATCCAGGGAGATCGGTCGCTATGAAAATGGCGTGCAACCAATAATCGCGGGAGAATAACGGTATGAATCAGCGCAGCAAAATGAATTTTGGCATTGCCAGTGTGAAACGCGACGGCATTCTCATGGGCTTGGGCTACACCAGAGAGGAAATACGGAAGCCCTACATAGCCGTGGTCAATTCCTGGAACGAGTACAATCCTGGGCACATTCATCTGCGGGAGATTGCCGAACGGGTGAAGGCCGGCATTCGTGAAGCAGGCGGGTTGCCCTTTGAGGTGGTCACCACTGGCCTCTGCGATGGCATGGTGCTCAAGGACCCCCGCTATATTGAACTGCCCAGCCGCAACCTGATCGCCGACGAAGTCGAGCTCAATGTGGAAGCCAATATGTTCGACGGCATGGTGCTGTTGAGCACCTGCGATTCAATTGTGCCTGGACACCTGATGGCGGCGGCGCGGCTGGATATTCCCGCAGTGGTGGTGACCGGCGGCTATATGCCGCACTGCTTCTACCGAGGGCACGAAATCGGCCTGACTGAGGTGTCCGGCTCGGTCGGCAAAGTGATGGAAGGAAAAATGCCCCGCGGCGATTTCGACGACATGGTCGGCTGCGCCCATGCGGGGCAGGGGGCCTGCGGGAGCATGACCACCGCCAACAGTATGTGCTGTATCGCGGAAGCCCTCGGCATGGCCATGCCGAACAATTCGACCACGGATGCCACCAACAAGCGCATTGGCGGCATGGCCTATGAGGCCGGACGCCACGTGATGCGCATGCTCGCGGCCGGCATCACCACGCGCGCAATCATTACCGAAAAAGCTCTGGAAAATGCCATTATCACCGATATCGCCATTGGTGGCTCAACCAATCTGCTGCTGCATATTCCAGCCATCGCTACCGAGGCCGGGATTGATCGCGACTGGTGGAAATTCTTCGACGAAGCCTCGCATCGTATTCCGCTGTTGACGGGAATCGCTCCCAACGGCAAGTATTATTTCAAGGACTTCGATGCCGCCGGCGGCATGCAGGGCCTGCTGAAAAATCTCATGCCCAAGCTTCATGCCGACTGTCTCACGATCAATGGCAAAACGCTTGGCGAGAACGCGGCAGGTGCACCAATCTATAACGCCGATGTCATCCGTTCTTTGGACAATCCGGTGATCAATGACGGCGGTATCGCCGTACTCTATGGCAATATCGCGCCTGAAGGAGCAATCATCAAAACGGCGGCGGTGCCGGAATCGATGCTGCATTTTGCCGGGGCGGCAAAAGTCTTCCATGATGTCGATGACGCCACCGCCGCTTTGCGGCGCGGTGACATTACCCCCGGGACGGTAGCCGTCATCCGTTATCTCGGCCCCAAGGGGCGTTTCGGTACCACCGCCTTCACGTTCCAGAAAGAGCTTGCTGGCATGAGCATCGCCGACAAGGTAGCGATCATTACTGACGGACGCTTCTCCGGCGGCAGCTCTGGACTCAGTATTGGCTATGTATCACCGGAAGCCGCCGTGGGCGGACCGCTCAACGCAGTCGCTGACGGTGACATCATTCACATCGATATCCCGCAACGTACGCTCAGGGTCATGCTTACCGATGCTGAGATCAAGCAGCGGCAAGCCCAAGTTGATTGGACCTTCAATGTCCCCAATTGCCGGCCATTTTTGCGCCTCTTCGCGCGCAACGTGACATCGACCGCCAAAGGAGCGACGTGGTATTGAGCGGATGATTTTCAGATCGTGATGATGGTGGAAACTGAATGGCAACTGGCAACTGGTCATTCCATTCACATCAGCAAGGAGATGCCGATATGCGTTTCACTGTATTTGCGAGCCTGTTCTTGTTTCCGGCGCTGGTCCACTGCGCCCAGCGGGCGGTGTTGGAGAGCGCCCGGGCGATTCCGGTAGCAGCCGAGGTCGACCTCGTGGTGGTCGGCAGCAGCGTCGGTGGCATTGCCGCGGCGACAGCGGCTGCCGAAACCGGCCTGACGGTCTTTGTGGCGGCGCCGCGGATGTATTTGGGCGAGGATCTTTGCGCGCCGTATCGGCTGTGGCTGGCGCCGGGCGAAGAGCCGGACACGCCCTTGGCGCGGGCGATGTTTGCGGATTCCGTTGCTGAACGCAGTGAACTGTTCACCTACGAGGCGTCTTTGCCGTCACAAGGCCAACACCAGGACAGCACGCCTCCGCGCATGCTCAATGACAGCCAGTGGTACTCGGCGGCCAGCCAGAGCGTCGAGTACAGTAACGACGTCAGCATTGTCGCCGATCTGGGTAGCGTGCAGCCGCTGCGGGTAGTGCGGGCGATGGTCTACCAGACACCGCGCAATTTCGCCGTGCGCACCATGACCGTGGCGATCAGCACTGACGGTACGACCTGGCAACCGGCGGGGGAGATACAGAATGACAGTTTCCGCACGGCGAAGTATTTCGATACGGCACTGACCTTGGCGTTGCCGGTTGCGGGCCGTGCTCGCTACGTCCGTTTTGATTTGCGCAAATGCGAGCATTCGCGGCGTCTGCTCGTGGGCGAGTTGCAGATAGTGGTGGAAAAGGCGGCGGATTCGCAGGCGACAGAGCGTGTTTTCAACACCACACCGATGCAGGTGAAGAGATCGTTGGAAGAGTCGCTGATTGCGGCCGGGGCGCAGTTCGTGTATGGGGCGCCGGTGACGGAAGTTCTGCGGGACAACTCGGGGCGGCTGGCCGGCGTGGTGATTGCCAATCGCGCGGGTCGGCAGGCCATCAAAGCCAAAGCCGTGCTGGATGCGACGGGTATGGCGTGGTTTGCCAGGCAGGTCGGCGCGAAAGTCGCCGATCGGCCAGCGGGCGAGCAGCTTTTCCGGCGAGTGGTGTTTGGCGGCGAGCCCCGAAGCGGTGCGGGTATTGAGTCTTGCCGGCGGGTGCTGCTGCGGGTGCCCATAGGTGGCGAAGGGGCCGCGGCCTACGGTTTGGGCGGCGGCGCCACCAATACCATACTCGCGCTCAACAGCCCGATGATGGACGCCCATCCCGAAGTCTACGAGTACACTCTGCGCCTGCCTTTGGTGGACAACACGTTCGCCGCTTGGGCGGCGGCCGAACAGCTGGCGCGCGACCTGACCTTTGATGCCAAGCAGGTGGAAGAATCCGAGACGCTGTTGCCCTTGTTTCCGGAGCGAATTGACGCCACCGGTGTCGCGGGTTATTACGTGGCGCCGATGGTGGATGGCTCGTCCATACTGGCTGCGATCCGGGCTGGCAGTACGCTCGGCGCGACCATTGTTAAGGAACTGGCGCCGTTGAGCGCGCCGTCTGGCGTACGGGTGGCGGGGTTGCCGGCCGCGCAGGCGACGGAGCGTGCCGGCGAACTGCGCGAGAGTCTCAGCGGTTTCCGGTCGCAGTCTGAGCCGGACGAGACCGTGCCGGCGCCGGAGGCGGCTTTGCCGGTGTTGGGCGAGTACGACGTGGTCGTAGTCGGCGGCGGCACCAGCGGCGCACCGGCGGCCATCAGTGCGGCGCGTGCTGGCGCCCGGACACTCGTGGTGGAGTACTTGCACGCTCTGGGCGGCACGGGCACCGTTGGTCTCATCGGGGTGTATTGCGCAGGCTACCGCGAGGGCTTCACCGCCGAGGTGGAACGCGGCATCAAGGCGATCGGCTCACCGACCTACGTGGTGGGCAAGCAGGAGTACTGGCGGCGCGAAATCCGGCAGGCCGGCGGCGACATCTGGTTCGGTGTCCTGGGCTGCGGCGCGTACCGCGTGGGCGACAAAGTGGCGGGTGTGATCGTGGCGACGCCGGAGGGCCGGGGGGTTGTGCTGGCGAAAGTCGTGATCGACGGCAGCGGCAATGCCGACGTGGCTGCCGCCGCCGGCGCCGAAGTGGCCTACAACAGCGCCGACGATGAAGCCATGCAGGGCACGGGGCTGTGCTACCGGGCGCCCGGCGCCAGCTATATCAACACCGACTGGACTTACGTGGACGAAGTGGACATGGTCGATGTCACCACCGTGATGATTGTCGCGAAACGCAAATTTCGCAGCGCCTACGATCTCTGTCAGTTGATCGACACCCGCGAGCGCCGACGCATCGTCGGCGACCTGACGCTGGACCCGCTAGACATCATCAACCAAAGGCGTTTTCCGGATACGATCCAGATCAGCGAGGGTGGCAGGCTGGACAAACACGGCGAAATCGTACATCCGTACTTTTTTGTGAATAACCACAGCGGTGGCTTGTCCTATACCCCTTATCGCTGCATCCTTCCTCGGGGGCTTGACGGTCTGCTGGTGATCGGCCTGGGGCTGAGCGCGCATCGCGACGCCATCCCGTCGGTGCGCATGCAGCCCTGCATGCAAAATCTGGGTTACGCCGCCGGACGGGCGGCCGCCATGGCGGCCAAGGGTGATCTGCCGATGCGCGGCATCGACTTGAAGGCGCTGCAGGCGCACCTGGTGGAGATCAAATGCCTCACGCCGGATGTGCCGGCGCACGTTGATTCCTATCCGTTGTCCAGTGCTGAACTGGAAGCCGCCGCCCGCCAGCTGGCCGAGAAGGACTACGCGAAGCTTGGGCTGCTGATGGCCGACGTGGAGCGCTCGCTGCCGCTGTTGCGCGCAGCGTATGCTGGCGCGCTGACGCAGGCGGGAAAACTGCGCGTGGCGCATGTCCTCGGCATGCTCGGAGACGGCACGGGCATTGAGACGCTCATTGCGGTCATTGGCAGCACGGAGGACTACGGCAACACGAATATCGCGTTTCCTGTCCCCAAAATCACGTGGCTGGACAGCTATATCCTCGCGGCGGGCTTCAGCCGCGACCGGCGGGCGCTGCCGATATTGCACGCTCGGGCCGAGAAGCTCTTCGCCCAGCCAAATCCCGAGTGGAAGCACGTGCGGTCCATGCTGATGGCCCTGGAGGCGCAGGGCAGTCGGGACTCTGTGCCGCTCGTGGCGGCCTACGCCAAGAGGCCGGGACGCATCCGGCTAGCAATTCACGAGGTGATCAAGGACCAGCGCCAGCGTAACCACGACGGCAGCACGACGCTGGTGCTGGCGCGAGTGCTCTATAACCTCGGCGATAGCGATGGCCTCGCCGAAGCCGTGCTGCGCGACTTCAGCCACGATGTCCGCGGACACTTCCGCCGCCACGCCCTCGCCGTGCTGGCACAGGGACCAGGCAAGGCACTCC
>JAQWBY010000004.1:18404-25452 GCA_028706165.1 Lentisphaeria bacterium
GCGGCGATGTTGTTGCCGGCCTTGGCGAAGGCCCGCGAGAAAGCCCGGGCCATATCTTGCACCAGCAACTTCAAGCAACTGGCCACTCAGTATTTGATGTACATGCAGGAGAACGATGATTACATCGCCTTCCGGCAGCAAAAGGCCGGAGGAATTGTTCGCTGGCAGGCCTTGCTTGGCCTTTCACTAGACGACCCCACGCTCTACTGCCCCTCCGCCAGCTGGCCCTATGCCGGCACCCCGGGCGCCAATAATCGCACCGTCGGCATGTTGATGCCCTATGGCGATGGCTTTTACACCAGCAGGAAAACCTTGGTCGCTGATGGCCGCGATTTCCATTCCCGTGTCTTGGACCCCGCTCTCTATACGGCTGACGGACAGTATTTCATCGGCAAAGCCATTTCCACGCCCTCCGAGTTCCTGGTACTGGCCGACACGGGGCGTCTGGAAGGCGTCGATGGCGTTGATGCCCGCAGCTGCTGGTACTACTTCTACAACTTTTTAAAGGCAGAGAATTCCGGCATCAAGCTCTGGCACAACGATCGCGCCAATGTGGCCTTTCTTGACGGCCATGTCGCCGCCCAGGGCCGAGGGGAACTGCGTTTTGGAAAAAATATGGTAAGCTACGTCATCACCCGCGAGGGCATCGGCGTCGCTATGGATTGACGGTCATGCCGCAAAGCCCCACGCCAGGAATGCTGCCTACCAGCTCTGGATCCCACGCCATCCCACACACTATAAGGACATTATCATGCGCTTCCTGATTGCCTCCATGCTCGTTCTCGGCGCTGTCTGCCGCGCCGACCTCCACTTTGAAAACGACGTGTACTCCGTCAGCCTCCGCGAAGCCGACGGCGCGATTCTGAGCATCGTGGACAAGGCCGGCGGCACCACCGCAGCCGGCGGCGACTCGCTGTGGCGGCTTGATTTCGAAACCGAGACCTTTGCCGCCAGCGCTTTCATGGCGGCGCCCTGGAATGGCGTCATGCAGAGCCATTGGCATGACAACGGGGACCGCCTGACGCTGCAGTATCACTCCGATGTTTTCGCCCTCACCGTGCACATCGCCTTCGCGGCCAGTCATTTTGACCTGAGCGCCGAGATTGTCCGCAGCGACCGGCCGATCATGCGGTTATTTCTTCCCGACCAGATCAGCTTCCCGACGGCGGGCATGGCCAGGCTGGTCTTTCCGGCGCGCGCTACCGAGGCCCTGGGTTATGCGTTCCTGCCAGCATTCTACGGTGACCATCATGCCGGCAACAGCCAGCAATTCACCCGCGTGCGCTGCGGCGGCATGGGCTATCAGCAACTCTATGGGGGGCCGTTGCGGCAACTTGACGACAAACAGCCCCAGGCACCGTTGACTGCAACCGCGGAAGGCCGCAAATGGTTCTCGCCCGAGGCCATCGCCGCCATCGAGGGCAAGCTGATGAGCGTCAACCGCCCGCCCGCCGAAAGCCAGTACACCCTGTCGCTGCTGGAAAACTCTGACGGACCGGCCCTGAGCGCCCACGACTTCGGCGGCAAAGGCCTGCTTTTCCGCATCGCCGGCCTTAGCGCCGAAGGCATGGAACGAGGCAAAAATGTGTTCATCAGCATCATGACCGCGACCATGCAGGGCTACATCTGCCGCCATCCCAGCGCCCTGAAGGGCAGGAAAATCGCCATCATCGCCCTGCGTAACGGCCCGCTGCGGGGCGGCGGGACCGCGCCCACCGTTGACGATTGGCGGCTGGCCGTTGCCAACCCGGCCATCCTAAGGCCTGCCGGAGCCGAACTGGCAGTCATTGAGTCCGCCGCGCAGATGCGCGATGCCCTCGCCGGCGATGACGTTGGCATGATCCTCAATCCTTACGGCGAGTGGTTCCCCAGCGATGACGCCAAACAGCTCACGGCCGATCTTGCTCTGCTGCGCGACTATGTCCGCCGCGGCGGCATCTGGTGGGAAGTGGGCAGCCATCCATTCTACTATGCTCTTGCGCCCACGCCCTACCTCAGCCACAGCGTCCAATATCCCAATGGCAGCGCTGACTTCATGTATGTGGACTATTCCCGTGGCGGCATCGCGCTCTTCGGCATCCAGCCGATGATGCGCCAGCCGTGGGACAGCGAACGCCTCGCCACACCATGCTCCCTGAAGACCTGGGGCGATCCCGCTGGAGCCGCAGTCAATCACGGTTGGAATGACGCCATTGAGCCCGGCATGACCTGGCGCTCACCGGTCTATCGCTGCCACTTCGGTTTCGCCACGCCCCAAGCGGCGCTGAACGAGTACGCCCGCGTCAATGAAATCGGTGGCTCGTTGAACGCGAAGGTCCGCAATCCGGAGTTGCTGGAGAAGCTCAAGAACGCCATGCTGCTGCGCGTGGGTGGCGCCACGGCCGACAGCCAGATACAGGCTCTGGCCGACGTTCCGGCGCCGAACATCATCCACTTCACCGAGTATCTCCGCGGCGGTTTTGACAAGCAGTATCCCGATCATCTGCCGCCGAAGGCCTCCTGGGGCACGAGCGAGGACCTGACGCGCTTCTACCGCGTCGCCCATGAGCGCGGCCATCTGATGATGCCCTACACCAACACCTCCTGGTGGAGCATTGACCCCAAAGGCCCGACTTTTGAGCGCGAAGGCGAAGCGCCGCTGACCTTGACTCGCGAAGGCCAATTCAACCGTGAATACTACGGAAGCAAAGTCGGGTACAGCATCTGCTTCTGGCACCCGGCGGTTCAGGCCAGCCATCGCCAGGTCCGCCACGACCTGAGCGTCACCTATCCCAGCGACATCCTTTTTCAAGACCAGGTCGGTGCTCGCCCTTGGCACTGGAACTACCACCCGCTTGAGCCCCGCAAGGCCTCCACCAGAGACGGCATGCACTCGCTCTCCATGGAAGACGCCGAACATGTGCCGCTGGCCACCGAAGACGGCCACGACCGCGTCGTCAATTTCGAAACCATGCTCTGCGGCTGTGCCTGGGGGACCATACCCGCTCGCGGCCAATACAGCACCCTCCATGCGCGTTTTCGATTCCCGGAAAACGAATGGGAATTCTTTCCCATCCTGTCCTACCTCGGCCACCAGCAGTGCCTCTTCACCACCCACGACCTGGGGCATTTCATCGAAGAACCCGACCAGCTCAGCCATGCTCTGGCCTTCGGCTACAGCATGAGCTACCGCTGGACCCGCGGCTATGAAAAAAATCCCGCCCGCAAACGCTGGCTGCATTGGCTCGACGCCATCCAGAAAAGCGTCGCGGCCGACTACGCCGGCAGAAAACTCCTGGATTTCAGCTATCCGCGCGCCCAACTCGGCCTGAGCAATCCACACCAGGTCACCTGCACGCGCTTCGCCGGCGACATCGTGGTCATCGCCAACCTCGAGGACACTCCCTGCGAGCTGACGTCCATCCTGGCGACCATCGCCCTGCCTGACAACGAAAAGCGCTGGCTGGAACAGCACACTCTGCCGCCCTACGGTTTCTACGTCTGCAGCCCCCGCGCCAAGGCGGCATCATTGCAGACCAACGATGGCAGCCAGTACATGGGCTTCGCTCTCGCATTCAAGAACCAGCGTCTTTGCGGCGTGATGCTCGGCGAGGATCACGACAGCCTCACGGCCGTCCTGCCGGCTGCGTGGCTTGCCGGCGTGGATGCGCTGATCAGCGAAGACGATCGTCGCATCGCCCTCAAGGTGAGCAACGGCGCGGGCGACGGCAACGGCGCCGCGTCCTTCTCCTGGCATGCCGCCGACCCGGCAACGCCGCTGGCGTTACCCAAGACTGCGCCGGCGCACAGCGACGACGCGCCACGGCACGTCGCCGTGCTCGCACTTGCTGGCGTGGGCGATGACACGTACCGCAGCACGGTGAAACGCTGGCTTGATGAGCTGCCGGCGCAATTTGCCCGCAGCGGGCTGAACGTAAGCGCCATCCGCACGCCCGCTGAACTGGTGGCGGCTTTAACCCAACCGCCGGGCAAAGAGCGGCCCTTCGCCATCATCAGTCCCGATGGCGAGGCCTTCTCTGGCGACGCCAACATGACGGCCAAGGACATGCTCGCTCTCATGCTCGGCTATGTGCGCACGGGCGGCATCTGGTGGCAAACCGGCGGGGGCTATCCGCTGTATATTTACCGGACACTGCAGAACGACGGTAGCTGGCAGACGGTATCACTGCGCGACGGCGGCGCCAATAGCCTCGGCTTCACCTGCGCCTCGTATGCCGTCAGCGAGAGTGCCCGGCCCCTGGCCGTCACTGCGGCCGGCAGGCAGTGGCTCGACCCGGCGCGAGCGGCCATCATCATCGCCGAAGCCGCCGGCGTGCAACGCCCCATCGTTGCCAATGACAATCCTCTGGTGCTGGTCAAGGCACAAGACCGCGATGACGGCTTCCTTGAGGCCGTGCGCTGCGGCGGCACGGGCTTCTTCTTCCATCTCGGCGGCTTCAAACCGCCATGGGCGAGCGCCATCAACAGCGTCGGCGCGACCATCGAATACCTCTTTTTTCATCCATGGCCTGAACCCGATGCCGCAAAAACGGCGAAGCTGTGGCGCATCGCCCAAAAGTAACAGCACCCAGAAAGGCACCGACATCATCATGGACAAAACAACGGCAAACCGCACCATATAGCAGGCGACGGTTCGGTAGAGGAATTCAGGACAACAGGAAAATTTGGTAATGTGCGAAATCTTGTGATAGAAAGAGAGACTTGACATGCGCCGTAGGCGCTTAACTATGCTTAACCCCAGGCTTTAGCCTGGGGAAAATGCTCTCCAGTCAATCGTGCCCCGTAGGGGCACAACTGGATGCCTGACAAACACAATCTGAACACGATTACAGACCATTTTCAACCAAGACTTCGGTGCTGTAGTGCCTCTACGAGGCACAGTTCGCTAGGACACCTTACCCCAGGCTGAAGCCTGGGGTTAAGCATGGTCGTGCCCCTACGGGGCAAATTCATGCATAACTACCTAACAAGGAGTCTATTGTAAAAAATCCTTTCGCAAAAGAAGAGATTAGGTCACATTGGCGCAAATACATGTGTTCATCACAAGATTTCGCACATTAACGAAAATTTCAGTTGTTAAGGAGTTATTCAAGATGAGATTGATCAACGTCGTACCGATTTTTCCTGATCGTGTTGATTATATGGTTTCCGAAGCGTTACGGCTTTATCATGACGTCGGCTTGAACGAGTGCGCGGTTATGTTGTCCTTTTTTCCGGAAAGCGGAGAAACAGTATTGGAAAAAGCCAACCTGTATAAACAAGTTTTTCATGAATATCGTAACAAACTTGCAGGAAGTGGCATTAAGGTCGGTGTCTTGATGCAAAGTCTGATAGGCCACGGCGGCTCCTGCGGCGGCGGTTGCAGCGAACCGTATCAGGCATCAGAAGGTTTGTTCAAGAATGTCCGAAACCGGCGTTGCATTATTGATCCGGGGTTCTTGGCTTATGTCCGGCGCGTTGTCTCGATGATTGCGAGTGAAAAACCATATTTATTTCTGCTCGATGATGATTGCCGCCAAATCATCACCAATTCAGATATAGAGTGCTTTTGTCCATTGCATATGAAACAATTCAACGACGGATTATCAGTGCCGCTGACTGCCGACGAGCTACGGGAAAAACTCCGCGACGCCAAGCCTGGTGACAAGACTTTACAGCGATTTGAAGAATTGCGGGTTAATAATTTGGTCAATTTCGCAGCCACAGTACGCCAGGGTATTGACGACGCAAATCCGACCATTCCCTGCGGGTATTGTTCTGCTGGACACGAGTTTTTTACCGCAGAAATAATCGCCAAGACTGTGGCGGCAAAGGGGCAAGAACCATTTATCCGTCTTCCCAATGCCAGTTACATGGAAGGTGACGCCAAGGATTTTCCGTATACTACGTACAAGAGCAAAGCCATTATGGGTATGATTCCCGGAGTCAAACGCTTTTATGACGAATCCGACACCTACCCTCAGCATCGCTATAGCAAATCTGCGGTTTCTATGCACGCCCATATGACCGCAGCGGCATTGAACGGACTAGAAGGGTGTAAGTTGTGGCTGACCAATTTGTTTACTCCCGACAATTACACCGAACGGCACTACACTAAGATTTTATCCCAAAACCGGCTTTTCTACGATACGCTATGTAATATGGTGTCGCAATCACGTCCTACGGGTGCCGTAACGCCATTACCGCGCAGATCTGCGTACAAACCAATCTGGAACCCGCTGCACGGATTGCGTGAAAGTCGTCCCAATCCGTTTCATCACCGTTCAGATTGTTTTTACCGCACGGATTGGCAGTTCCAGATTTTTGCGCATTTCGGGATCCCCGCACACTATGCGGTTGATCCAGCGGATGGAATCATCCTCTTAACTGGAGATATGCTACGTTTTTTCAGTGACCAAGAAATAAAGGGATTTCTCGCCCGGCAAGTGCTGCTTGACGGCACGGCTGCTGCTGAATTGAATAAACGTAACTTCGGCAATTTGTTGGGAGTAGAGATAAAGCCGACCACTAAGCCGTCCGACACGGAAATTGACCGTGTTGATGGCATCAAATTTTGGAACGGAAGTCAGATGGTTTTAGTTCCGTGCAACGAAAAAACGGAGATATTATCTGACTTATGTTATTGCCCATTTTATAAATCACTGAAAGCCGAATCGGTCGGCGCGGCAATAACTTTTTTCGTCAATGATCTAGGTGGAAGAATATTAACCTATTCCGAGCCGTTATCTCGTACATTTGTTAACCCCCTGAAGCGACAACAATTGCTTAGGGGCTTGGAAAAAATCAATGGTGGAATATTGGACATCATTGTCGATGCAGATCAGAATGTGTTTACGCGTTCATTCCATTTGCCTGACAATTCATTAATGCTGGCAATTTTCAATTTGAATTTCGATCCAATGGAGGAAATTGTGTTGAAAACCGCAAGCCCAGTCAAAGGAATTAAATATCTTGAGGGAAATGGGAATTGGCAAAACATTGAGTGGAATACAGAAAACAACCGTTCAATAATAAAAAAATGTCTCTATACTTACGAGGTAATCGTTGT
>JAQWBY010000004.1:25552-37391 GCA_028706165.1 Lentisphaeria bacterium
CTGGCAAGCACGTGTATTCGGCGGTGCCGATGGCCAGCGAAGTCGAGCACTGCCAGCAGATCGTTGAGCTGGTCAAGAAGACCGGCCAGACCTACATGATGGGCGAAACCTGCTACTATTATCCCAGCGCCATGTACTGTCGCGAGGCTTATCGTGCTGGCAGTTTCGGCAAATTCGTCTACGGTGAGGCGCAGTATCACCACGACATCGGCCACTTTTCGCAGGAATACCGTAATGATTTGCTCAATGCGGGGTTGCCGCCCTTTTACTACCCGACGCATTCCACGGCGATGATCCTGTCGGCCGTGGACTCATACGCGCTGAAGGTCGTCGCTTTCGGCTACGAAGACCAGGAAGACGACCAGATCTATAAGCGGAACGTCAACCAGTGGGACAATGTTTTTTCCAATTCCTACTCCATGATGAAGCTGGCCAACGGCGGCACCGCGCGGATCAACGAATGCCGGCGCATCGGCTATAAAGCCCCCAGTTCTTACGTGTCGGCGTTCTATGGCACCGAAGGCGCATACCAGTTCAGCAACGCCCAGCATCTGCTGACGGTGAAGACGTCCCAGGGCGTGACGCTGACCGACGTCAGCGCGCGAGTCAATCCGGCCGCCATGACTGAACACCGCAACGACCCAGATTTTATGCAGAAAGTCGCCAACCACGCGTGGCAGGCGAACAGCTTTGCGCCGGTGCAGCAGGCCGATGTCGATCGCCTGCCCGCGAGTTTCAAAGCCCCGGGTATCCCCAATGGCCACATGGCCTCGCATCAGTTGCTGATAGACGATTTCTGCATGGCCGCCGTCCATGGCACGCTGCCACCGGTACACGCTTGGAATGCGGCGCGCTGGACCATCCCCGGACTCCTTGCCCACAAGTCACTGCTGCTGGATGGCGAGCCGCAGATTGTGCCGGACTGCGGCGAGCCCCCACAGGCGTGATGCGCCGCCGTCCCGGCGGCAAGGGCGTTTTTTTATCCACAGATTACACAGATTAACGCAGATTATTTTTTGAGAGTGGTTGTTTGGCGGTCCAAGGCCCCATCATGGGAGCGCCGCCGCCCCGGCGGCAATGGCGTTTTTTTTATCCACAGATTACGCAGATTAACGCAGATTATTTTTTGAGAGTGGTTGTTTGGCGGTCCAAGGCCCCATCCTGGGAGCGCCGCCGTCCCGGCGGCAATGGCGTTTTTTTATCCACAGATTACACAGATTAACGCAGATTATTTTTTGAGATTAGCCGCCTGGTGTCGTCAGGTCGCTGAGATTCAGGCGTCACCCTCGCGTCCAAAACATCGGCCCACCGGTCCCCGAAGTCCAGGAAGTCCCCAATCAGTCCCTGGCGTCGGGAGTCATTCCCCACGGTCCCGAAAGTCCCTACGGTCCCGGCCGTGAGTCGTGAGACGTGAGACGTGAGTCCTCGCCCCAGCACGCGCCGTCGCCAACCAGTCGGATCCGGCTGCTTGATTGGCCTGATCATCCGACAGATCGGCCTGATCAAGTCGTCAGATCCGAGGCGACAAGTGCCGGGACGGCGGCGCTCCCAGCAGTCCCAGGCGGTCCTCCGGGCCGAATTTGGGCTTTTCTTGTTCCTGCTTCTCCCCGAGTTGCGACGCCCATGTTTCTTTTGTTCCTCTGTCTCTCTTGTCCCTTGTGTCTACCGGGGTATGTTGAAGCTTTGCCGGAGATGGCGCCAGCACCCACAAAGGACTGTAGAGCGATATGACAAACACGCATAAAACCACGGCATCGTTGGCGAGCCGCATTGACGATGCGACGCGAGAGGCGCAAGCGCAGATTGACTCGGGATTAATCCAGGGCGCGGTTTTCGCCCTTGGCGACGAAGGGCCGGTCACGGCTGTGGGTTGGCAACGCGTCAAGCCGGAGAAACGGCCGATGACGCCGGGGTCGCGTTTTGACATGGCCTCGGCGGGCAAGACCTTCACCGCGTCGTGTTGCGCCATATTGGCAAGCCAGGGCCGTCTGGACCCCGACGCGCCATTGACGCGTTATCTGCCGGAGCACGCGTTGGGGCCATCCTGCGCCATCACGGTCCGCGATCTGGCCACGCACGCGAGTGGCTTTGACAACAGCAAGCCCTACAACTCCGCCGACGCCAGTGTCTTTCTGCACGAGCTGATGCATAAACTCCCCGTGCGTTCCAGGCAAGAGGCTTTCGAGTATGCCTGCTCCAATTTCATTCTCCTGGGATTGATCGTCGAACGCATATCGGGGAAGGGCCTGGAGGAATTTGCGGCGCAGCAGCTCTGGTCACTGCTGGGCATGACCAACACGCAGTGGACGGCGCCCGGCGATGGGCCGGACGAAGTGGAGCACTGGCACCCCAATCGCACACCCGGGTTGCACAATGACGACGTGTGCTACAACTGTCCTTTTCCTATCGGCAGTGGCAGCTGTTTTTCGACGGTACCGGATATGCTGAAATTTCTGCGGGATATCCTGGCGCGCAAGCAGTTTGCACAGAGTTACTACGACCTCATCGGCAGCTGCGGCTTCGCCAAAAATGGCGCGCGGCGTAGCTTTGGCTGGGACATGACGGCCGCGCACCGTCCGCGGCATTGCTCTGGCAGCGCCATCTATCATTCCGGGTATACGGGGCAGTCCATTTGCGTCGACCCGGAGACGGGCTTTTCTGCCGCCGTGCTGACCTCGCGATCGGGCGACTGGGAGCAGGCTTACCAGGGCAGAGTGCGCATCATGGAGAAACTCGCCGGATTCATTGGCTAGGCGCAGAGCGTCAGCTGCCGAGAGCTACGGCCGGGCTTTTTACCGCTGTTTTCGCAGAAGTCATGGCTATTTTGTGGCTAATGAAAGGCCGAAAGCACGCTTACGGCAGGCAAATATCGTTTTCAGGCGACCTCTTGCCAATGTGGCGTTGACACTCGGGCCGAACTTGGCCAATCTGACGACTTGGCCCATTCTATCCGGGCTGAAAAGTGCCGGGATGGCGGCGCTCCCGGCAGTCCCGTGTATCAGGCAACCGGTCCCCGAAGTCCAGGAAGTCCCCAATCAGTCCCTTGTGTCCAAAGCGTCATTCCCCACAGTCCCGAGCGTTCCCACGGTCCCGGCCGTGAGACGTGAGTCCTCGCCCCGGCGCCCCGCCGCCAATCAGTCCCACTGGTCCCTGGCGTCCTCTGAGGCCGGCCATTATCTATGGGTGACCGATTACCATTTTTTGTCTCGGCTGCAATTTTGCTCTTGCATAGGGGGATCAGGATGGGTATAATGTCAGTGTAACACTTGCGTAACATAAAAAACAGAGGGCTGCCATGAACTTAGAGAAAGCGCCGCGTTTGACGGAATATATGAAGATACGGAAGCAGCTATTGAATTTGGTGATGAAGGCTGGTCCGGTGCCGGTTCGTTTAGCCTCGAGTCGCGAACTGGGTCAGCAGTTTGGGGTGACCCACATGACGGTGGCGCGGGTGATGAAGGACTTGGCGGCCGAGGGCTATCTGCTGACCAAGCGCGGTGTTGGCACTTTTACCAACACAGTGAACAACAACGTATTGGAAAGTTCCAATGTGTTTGGCGTGGTGATTGGCAACGGCCGCTTCACCTTATTTGACCGGGTTGAGATGTCCTTTTTTGCCGCATTTTCGGATGCGTTGCTGAGTAGCTCGCTCAAGAATTGGGTGCAGCATTGCACCTTGACGTCGGTCTTGGCTGACGCGGCGACGGAGTTGCTTCAGGCCAATCTGTCTGGCGTGGTCTGGCTTATGCCGGGGAGTGACGCCGTGCCGGTGCTGAAGACCTTGCAGGCACGGGGCATGCCGTTGGTGAGCGTTGGTCGCTGGGTTGATGGCGTGAGTTCTTTTGCCATTGACTTTTGCGATCTCGGCTACCGGATTGCCTCGCGGATGCTCGAACAGGGGCGCAAACGGATTTTGTTGGTGCAGATGAATACGCCGACATTTCCGCAGGACAGGGCTGCTGCTGGTGTCGAAAAGGCCTATCGGGAACGCGGTGGCCGCTTTCGGCCGACATGGGTGGTCAAGGGCGGCAGTGACGAACAGGAGAACTTCGCAGGAATACTGGAGCGGGAAAAACCGGACGGCATTATTTACTTCGACAGCATCCGCCCCTATTGGAAGACGTTGCGGCGCTACCAGGAGAGCAGTGCCGATTGCCTGTTGTATTCGGCGGCGTGGGAATTGCGTGACGACATGGGCTATGCGGGCTTGATGGGCGCGCCGAAGCTGGCGGAGGCAGCTACGCTGGCGGCCGAAAACCTCAATGCGCAGGTCGCGTCACCGGCGACAGCAGAGATTTTGCAGGCGCCTATCGCCTTTGACATCGTGAACACGACGGCGGCCCGACGGCGCTGACGCGGGCATGAGGGCGTGACGCGGGAAGGCCCGCGCCCGCGCACGACAACAGAGACCAGCCAAGTAGGATTTTGCATATGACGCAGCAATAAGGTGTTGAAAACGAGGAGGTCGGCAAATGGCTGTTTTGGGATCTGTGGCGCGTTGGTCGTTCAGGCACTCAAGCACATCGACAGGAGGTGGACACATGCTGTACTCTGGACTGCGCAATGGCAGCGAAACTGGCGGTAAACGCCGCCGGGGGTTGGCGGCCGGCGGGGTGGTCACTGCACATGATCGGTGCCGTTGGCTGGGCTTCACGCTCATCGAACTCCTGGTGGTAATCGCGATCATCGCGATTTTGGCGGCGATGTTGTTGCCGGCCTTGGCGAAAGCGCGGGAGAAAGCCCGGACCATTAGCTGCGTCAGCAACATGAAGCAGCTTGGCATCGCCGGGCAGATGTATCTCGTAGACAACGAGGATCACATCGTGCTGGGTGGATATGGCAGAGGGGAGACCCTCGACAAGCAGCTTGTCTGGGACGTGTCGTTGCTGTCTTATCTTTCCAACAACAAGGCGGACAAGGTGTTTACCTGCCCGAATGATAAGCGAGCAAAAAACGATAGTACTCGCGCCAACCGCAGTTACTTCATCAATGCCAACCACCCCAGTGGGAAGGAGTGGAGCACATCGCCGGCGGCCGTTGAAACCCCTCTCAATTCCAGTGAGCTAGCGCCGGCCGGCCGGAAAATCACAGCCATCAAGAACACTTCGTCCCTCATTCTGTTCGTGGACTGCGCTGAGACCAAAACCAACGTTCATGGCTACCTGAGGGTAGGCTTTGACTCGATGTACGCGACGGATTGGTCTTGTCGGCATTGGCTGTACCAGTTCAGCAAGGCCTACATCGGCCATGGCAATTACTCGGGCAATTACGCGATGTGTGATGGCAGCGCCAGTAACATGCGTGCCACGTATTATCAGTCTGCTGGCTATGGCTGGTCGCTTGCCAGAGTCAACTGGGTGATGCAATAGTCAAGATCAACCAAGAGGAGGGTGCATTGTGAAAACTGACCGGGATATTTCTCAGGCAATTGGTGCGGCGGGTGGCCGCCCAGTGATTATTCCGGCTGGCGACTATGAGATTGCCGAGACCATCGTGTTGCCGTCCGACACGACCTTGATACTGGACGGCTGTCATCTGCGCATGCAGGACGGGGTGGTCTGTCGCATGTTCCAAAACGCCGGCGCGGAGGGCCACAATATCCACATTGAAGGTCGCGGCGGCGCGGTTCTTGACGGCGGCTTGCCGAATGGCTTGGATGAGTTCACGTCGTGTAAAGACGGCCATCCGCATGTGTCCGAGAACCTCGTGATTTTTTTCGACAACGTGAGCGATTTTTCCGTGACGGGCCTGACCATCCGTGATCAGCGCTGGTGGGCGATGGCATTCATGTTTTGTGAGCGTGGACGGATTGAGAACATCCGCTTTGAACTGACTCGCCATCAGCTCGACAGCTATGCCCGCTGGCGGAATCAGGACGGCATTGATCTGCGGGTCGGCTGTTCCGATATGATTATCCGAAATATCACGGGCGAAACCGGCGACGACATGATCGCGCTGACGGCTCTGCGCAGTCCCTTCTTTGAGCAGCGCTACACCCACCCCGGCCGCTCGCTGGCCATTCATCACGTGTTGATCGAAAATGTCCGTGGCGTCACCAACCAGTGCGCGCTGATCCGGCTGCTTTCGCATTTCGGGCAGCAGATACATGACATCGTGATCCGGAATGTCGAGGAGACGGGCGTTCCCGGGAAGACGAACCAGACCCAGATGGCCATTCGCATTGGGGACCGCATTCCGCCCTACTACCGGCGTGACGAAGCCAATGCCCAGCAGTTCGGCGATATTCACGACATCCGCATCGAGAATCTGACCACGCGCGCGCTGACGGCCATTGTCACGGCCGATTCGGTCAAAGACGTCTTTGTCAAAGGCGTCCATCTGGTTGGCGATGGCCAGTCGGTCTGGTGCAGCGGCGGCTGGTTGATCAATCTGCAGCCTTTCATCTACTTGCCGGAACGCGAGGCCGAGGTCAGAGGCAGCACGCTCACCATCAATGTGAACAATCCGGTCATTGCGGAAAACGTACGCATCGAAGACGTGGTGTGTACTGCGCAACCCAATCAGCCGGTGCCGCTCTTCCGTTTCAATCGGACCGAATTTCGGCACTGCGCCATCACGGGCTTGCAGGCGCCAGGCCGCGCCCTCGTGGAAGCTAAAGGCTGTGAGGGCGCACCGGCCATTGCGGGACGCGCCTCGCACTGAGGCGGGGCGCGGTCAACATGTACGTGAGTCGTTCGATTCATTTCAAGTAATCGGGGGTGTCGGTGCGGAATGGGCACGCGGGGAAGCCCTCGGCATTCTATAGATTTGCATTGCCGGGATACTTCGCCCAGGCGTAGCGGACGGCTGCAGCGACGAGAACTCTTTTCACCTGGTTTATCTTCATCGTCACTCTTTTCTGCTATGTAGAGCAGGTGGAACCATCATGGTTTGACGGGTTCGATGAGGATGCCGTTGAGGAGGCGGCAGTCGTCCAGGGGGCCCGGGGAGAAGACGATGTGGAGGAGACCGTCGGTGACCTTCACGGCTGGGAAGTCCACAGTGACCGTGCCGTTGAAATCGCCCTTCACGTCATTAAGCAGGTCCACCGTGCGGCGGTCCTCGCCAATGGCGATGTGGACGCTGAGGTCGGCCTTCTTTTTGAAGGTCGGTTCATAGCCGTAGCGCATGAGGAGGCGGACGCGGTAGCTGCCGTTGCGCAGCTTGACCTTGTAGCCCTCAATGTCGTAGATCTCGGTGTTGAAGAGCTCCTTTTCGGGGGCATCGGGGAGGGCGGTGACATCGCGGACGCAGGCTTTGGCCTCATGGCCGTAGTAGCCGTAGCCGAGACCATCGGCGAAGGGGATGTCGCGGAGGCAAAGCCGACCGTCGGGAAGGGTGAGAGCAGACAACGCGCCGCAGTTGATGCGGATGTCGCCGGAATTGAGCATCTCGCGGGTACGGACGAGGTTCTCGCGGTCGGCGAGATTGCGCTTGAGCTGATGCCAGGCGGCGGTGAAAAGGCAGCGGTGGGTCTCGGCGTAGCGTTTGTCGGCGAAAGCCAGACGTGCCTGAGCGAGCTGCTGGCGGTTGCTTTCGGCCTCAATGCCGAATTCGTCGGCGGTCTGCAGCCAGGTTTCCAGCTGGACGAAGCTGTCCAGATAGAACTGGCGGGCGGTCTCGGGGACGGTGAGGGCGGCGACCTTCAGGTCGGCTGCGGGCCCGGGGATGCCCTCGACCTGGAAGCTGCGCAACTCGTAGGGCTTCAGGTCGATGGCGGCAGCGGTGACGACGGCCCCGGTGGAAAGGTCACGGAGCGCGCTGGCCCCCTGCAGGGTTACTCGGCAGTCGGCGAACAGGGTGTTGGCGCAGTAGAGGTAGCGGCCGTTGGGGGTGTCCAGATACCGGGTGACGACGGGATCGCGGGGCCCGGGAACGAGCGCGAAAGGCTTCGCCGGCAGGGCACAGAAGGCGCGGGCAAACTCGCGGATTTCCGCCTCACGGCCGGCGGAGCCGATGGTTTGGCCGCCGAAGACCCAGCGGCGCATGTCGTACTTGGCAATGCAGAACACGGGGTCCTTGAGAGCATGTCGCGCCGGCGGTTTGAAGTCGATGCACTGAAAGTAGTTGCCGTACTCGGGCAGCAGCGAGTCCGTGAAGGTCTCCGCGTAGCTGTGGAAGGAGGTGACCTGCTCAACGGAGTTGACCTTGCCCAGCCAGCGCTCTGGGGATACCAAATCATAGTGGTTTTCGTCCCAGTTGCTAATCTTCTCCATGTGCTGGAGATTCCAGCGGGGGCTGTAGGGACTGCGCCGGGGGTCCACGCAGACGCCGGGGATATCCGCCAGACTGCCGAACAGCTTCTGGTTGCCGCTGGAGATGGCCATCTTGAGGGAGGGCTTGTAGCGGTTCAGGAGGTCGCGCAGTCGGGTGATTTGGCGGACGACCTGCGCTTCATTCCAGGCATTCCACTTGGGCTCGTTTGCCGCTTGGGCGAGGTATTCGAAGCGCTGCATGAAGCGGTCGGGCCCGGTGAAGTCCGGCATCTCCGGGGCGGCCTCGCGGCGGTAGAGCGCATTAGTGAAGTCGTCGTAGCTGTAGATGCCGGATTTGGCGTACTTGTCGCGGTATGCCGTAGGCACTTCGCCTTTGACGGTCCCGAGGTGTGGGAAATCCCAGAACCAGAAATCGACGCCTTCGAAGCTGTCCAGCGGGCTCAGTTGGCGCAGGGCTTTCTCGACGTGGGCGTGGAGCATCTGCTCGATTTCAGGGACGAGGAGGTTGGCGGATTCCTTGCCGAGCGGCTGCCCAAAGGGGTTTTGGCGGTACCAGCCCTTCGCCAGGCGCTCGTCTCGCAGGAGGGGCTGGCGGGTGAACTCGGGGAAGCCACGGGAGAGGTGCACGGTGGCATAGACGCTCTTGCCACGGCTGCCGAAGGCGCGGTACATGTAGGGGGTGAAGTCCGTCCGGTAGGGATAGAGCCAGGCTCTTTCGGAACCCAAGATGGGATAGAGCAACATATCGTAGCGCATGATCTGGTTGTTCCAGGCTTCCTGCCCGGTGTAGTCCAGATATTCGAGCATGACATCGGTCATCTTGAAGAAATAGTCGGAGGGTCCTTTGCGCTCGTTGTGGTTGAAGTAGTAGTCTACTGTTTGGTCTTCGTCACTGAAGCCGAGCTGGCGGTGGGGCATTCCGGTCGGATAATTGATCTTGAGCTTGGGGAGGGGCCCGTCTATGGCATAGACGCGCAGGGCGGCAATGGCGGCGGGGTAGTCGGAGGACATGGTGCGGACTTCGAACAGATAGCTGTCGAAGCCGGGGTAGAACAGGTATCTGGCGGTCTGCAGCTGTCCGGAGTTCGGGTAGAGATTGCCGGCGGTAATGCCGCTCTGGAGGCAGTCGCGGCTCGTTTTGCCCTTGGCAGGCATATACATGTAGAGACCGATATTGCGGGGGCGGTCGTCCGGCCAGTCGATTTCCAGCAGCACGGGGTGTCCGAAGACCTGCTGTTCCTTCGCAAAGGGGACTTTGATGGCGAGGCAGTGGTATTTATTCGGCCCCAGTTCCAGATAGCCGTCCTTCGGCGTCACGGGGCCCTTGCTGACCAGGATGTCCGGGTCCTCCGGGGTGGTGAAGCGCTTCTCGAAGAGCAGGGCTCCTTTGGCGTAGTCGTCTGTCGTGGCGGGTTGTGCCGCGGCGGTCTGCCACGCAGTCAGTGAGTAGGAGCGGCGGACCTTGGCGCCCGCGAAGGTGAGGTCGAAGACGAGATTGGCTTGCTGGCCATGGGCGAGGGTGAGTGGCGGCAGCTTTAGCTGCATTTCCTGCTGCACGTCCACGTCGTATTCTTGGCGGAGGAGCTCCTTGTCCTCGGCGTCCAGGACGCGGGCGAGGATGGCGACTTTCGCTGGGGTGGGGCGGCTACCAATGGGCGGCGGGGCCATGAAGACGCCGCCGGGAGCGACGCGGAAGCTGAGGACGGTCGGGGTGTCGGAGGCAGTGACTGCCTCGTCCAGGAGCAGATCGATGGGCATGACCTGGCGATATTCCGCATTCAGCTCGGCCTCACTGAGGGGATAGTTGAGGACTTTGAGGCGGTCAATGGCGAAGCCGGGATAGAGGCGCATTTGCCGAATGCCCTCCAGGTCCAATTTGGCGTGACGAGTGGCCGCGTTGGTCTTCTGGTTCATGGCAAAATAAGGGAGCGAGTCAAGCATGTTTTGATAGAGCCCGGTCTCGTCGAAGGTCATGGCGTAGAAATGCCAGTCGCTGGGGGCGATGGTGCCGCGCATCCAGCGGCGGTTGTTTACGGAGGTGAGACCGTCCTGGCGGGCGAGATAGGTGCTGAAGCCGGCCCCGTCGAGAATCACATTGAGCAAGACTCGTTTACCGCTTTCGTCAATGCCTTGGAGGATGGGGTAGTCACCCTTGACGGCGTCCCGCTCCGGTTCGAGACGATACCAGAACATGACGGTGCCGCGCTTGCCGATGGGCTCCGGTAACGGGATGTCCAGGGTCTTGCGCGGCTCCTTGGGATAGGAGAAGGCAACGGCCTGCCCGTCGACGCCGGGGGTCAGCCGGGCGCTCTTCAGCCCGCCCAGGACGTCCTCGCTTTCGAACCCACAGTCCAGCAGTGTCTTGGGTGGTGTCGGGACGAAAGGCGCCGCCGGGGCAAGGGTCTCAATCTGCAGATTCTTGATTTCAGCGTCGAGGTTGTAGCCGTAGAACTGGATGTTCGCGAGGGCAGAGTCCGTCCAAGGCAGGCGGGTGGTGGCGTGTTTGCCGCTGCAGAGCTCATAGCCGTCCGGGCCAATGTCCAGCTGGATGGGGGCGAAGGCCTCGCCACCCTTAGGGGGAAGCCGTGCGTCCTTGAGGATGGTCACCAGGTTGTTGTCGCGCCCAGGCTGGCGACGAAGACAGCGCCAGCCGTTGCCGGAGTTGTGAAACTGGAAGGTCGTGCCGTCGGTGCAGTTCAGGGTCATGCCAACGTGCCCGTCCTTGGCGTTCGGAGTCCTGGCGCCGCGAAAGAGATCGAACGTAATGCGGCAGTTTCCAGCCACGTTCAAGGTCAGAATGGCACTCTTTACCCCGCCACGACTGCCAGCAATCCGCAGGGTGTTGTCGGCGATGCTCGCACCCTCCTTCAGGACCATCCCGGGCGGGCAGGTGGCAAAATCAGTCTTGAGGATCACCTCCGCAACACCGGCCAAGGGCAGCAACGCAGTTAACAGGACGTACAGCAGCAGACGGCGATGGGTGCGGACTCGCATGGCATATCCTTGTTTCTTTGGCTTCAAATCAGACATGGGTTATAGGTGAATGACTGTTGGCTATTCTGCAATCGGCTTCCTGACTGACGCAATTAAACGCAATCCATACCGCAATCGGCCTCATTGACGCAATCTGGCCATATTCTGTCATCGTATAGGTCTATTTCAACTATCGCGTGGTCTTTGACCGCAACACATAACGTGCTTCGGGCATGCGGGCGGGCTGATGCGTTTGTTGCTTCATGTTCACGCACCGCTGCAAAAGACTGGTGTTACACGAATGTTACATTGCTAATGTTGTCGCGTATTTTTGTTTGTCAAGCGTTATTTTGTAACGCCAAGTCGAATGAGGGTTATTGGTCAGCTATTGAGAATTGAGCCATAGAGCTTCTGGCTGAGTCAAACGTGTTCGTTTCCCTGGCCGCTTCGCGGCAATAAAATGCCAGATCGGCCAAGTTCGGCCCGGAGGGCCGTACCATGCATATCCCCTGGTTGCGGCGCCCGGAGGGCGCCGCAACCATTGGTGTGACAACAACTTGGAATTTCGCCTGGAGGGCGCCACATTGGTTAGGCACGTCCCGTCTCATCGCGTCGGCGGGGGGCATGTCGTGCATCCAATAGCAATGGCT
>JAQWBY010000144.1 GCA_028706165.1 Lentisphaeria bacterium
TCCGATCTCTGCGGCAAGGCGGCGACGCGTAGGCGGGGGCGTCCGAAATGCATAGGCAGGTTTTGCGAGGGGGAGGAAAGGGCTGTTAGCCCTTTCCTCCCCCTCGCGCTCCCCCACCTATCCCATCTCGGCTCTCTGCGGCGCGGCTGTCGCCAAGCGACAGCCGCGCCGCAGAGGGCGTTGGGCAGGGAGGCAGGGTAGGAGAGCGGATAGCGTCTTTGGTTGCGCGGGATGAGCTATCCGGCGAGGACGGTGAAGTCGGCGAAGATGGCGTAGATGAGGAAGACGAGGACGAGCAGGGCGATGCCGGTTGGCGTGGCGTATTTCCATGGTTTGAGTTCGACGGCGCTGGTATCTTGCTGTGTCCAGGCGGTTGGTGTGGGTTTGGCGGCGCCGATGGCGAGCATCATGGCTACGAGCAGTGCGAAGACGATGCCGAGGAAATGGAAGTCGTTGATTTTGGCGACGGCCTGCGGGAAGGCGAAGAAGCCGACGCTGAGGGTGACGACGCCGATGACGAGGGCGGCGTTGGCGGCGATGGCCGGGACGCGTTTGGCGAGCATGCCGACGACGACGACGGCGAAGATGGGTATGAAGTAAATGCCGTTCATTTTCTGCAGGTAGTTGAAGATGCTTTCCTGGCCGTCGAGGAATGGCGCGACGCACATAGCGAGGATGGCGACGACGTAGCCGAAGCGCTTGCCGGACTGGACGACGGCGACATCGCCGGCGTCTTTTTTCCACATGGCCTTGTAGATGCCGAGGCTGAAGAGGGTACAGGTGCTGTTGAGGGCGGAGTTGAAGGAGGAGAGGATGGCACCGACCATGACGGCGGCGAAGAAGCCGGCGAGGGGCGCGGGCAGGACATTGCGGACGAGGGTGCCGTAGGCGTCAACCGGGCGGAGGCCATTGCCGGCACCGTACAGGTAGAATGCCATGATGCCGGGGAGGACGAGGTACAAGGGCCCGAGCAGCTTGAGGGCGCCGGTGAGGAAGATGCCCTTTTGGCCCTCGGAGAGACTGCGTGCGGCCAGGGTGCGCTGAATGATCTGCTGGTTGGTGCACCAGTAGAAGAGATTGTTGAGAAGCACGCCGGTGAAGATGGTGTAGAAGGGCACGTTGGTTTTAGGGCCGCCGATGGAGTTGAAGCGGTCGGGGATGGCCTCCCCGAGGGTGTTCAGGCCATTGAGGGCATTGCCGTCGCCGATGAGTGAGAGGCCCAGGTAGGTGATCAGCAGGCCGCCCGTGAGCAGGCCAATGCCGTTGAGGGTGTCCGAAACGGCGACCGATCGCAGACCGCCAAAGAGCGCGTAGATGGAGCCGATGATGCCGACGAACCACACGGTCAGCCACAGCAGCACGCTGCGGTTTTCAATGCCGGTGAGTTCGGAGAGATTGAGGATGCCGGCCAGGCCGCTGGCGCCGGTGTAGAGGATGATCGGCAGCAGGATGAGCGCGTAGGCGAGCAGAAAAATCAGGTTGCAGAGTAGCTGCGTCGAGGCGCCGAAGCGCAGATCAAGAAATTGCGGGAGGGTGGCAATGCCGCTTTTCAGGAAGCGCGGGAGGAAGAACAGGCCCATGGCGACCAGGGCAACGACGGCCAGTACTTCCCAGACCATGACTGACAACCCGAAGGTGAAGGCGTCGCCGTTGAGGCCGACGAGTTGCTCGGTGGACAGGTTGGTGAGCAGTAGTGACCCGGCAATGATGGGGAAGGTGAGATTTCTGCCGGCGAGGAAGTAGCCGTCGTTGCTGGCGACGTCTTCCTTGCGGGTGATGAAGTACGTGACGACGGCGACCATGCCGGTGAAGAAGACGAAGGACAGTAGGGTGAAGAGATGTGACATGGAGTGGGCATTTCCTCGGGGGGTGGGTGGGGTGGAAAACTGCTTATAAAGATGATGACTGGGCCATAAGTTAATCGGGCACGCGGACGCCGATGGACTGGCTGCCACCAGTTTTGAATGCGCGTAGTTCATATGGGGGAAGGGTGATAGTGCCGTGGTTGTCGCGGAAGCCATCGAGTGCCTTGCCGCTGACGAGGTCCATGACGCCATCGCCAGAGATGGCCAGGTCGACGATGGCGGGGGTGTCGCTGGTGTTGGCAATGTAGAACCAGGTGTCGCCATTGAGTTCGAGGATGCGAGCGACGACGGTGTCGGAGTGGGTGTCGAGGTCAGCGAAGGGCTGCGCGGGGAGGGCGCGGAAGGCTTGGGCGAAGGGGCGGAGGAATTCCTCCATACCGTAGGTGCCGACGAGGAAACCGCCCTTGGTGATGGCGAGGAGGTCGTGGTAGCGCAGCGGGAGCACGAAGTGCCGCATGGCATGCCTGCCGGCGGGGTTGATGGTGCTGACACGCCAGCCGTTTTCGCGTAACCACGGCGAGGCGATGTAGGAGGGCTTGTCGCTCCAGTGGTCGGTGCGTTGTGAGCCGATGGCCGATTCCCAGTAGCGGTCGTGTTGATGCAGCCAGGGTGTCTTGGCGTCATTGAGCAGATCGTAGCAGCCGGGGAGGGTGTCGAAGACGCGGAGGTGTTCGTAGGCATCGGCGGGGCGGTTGCGGCCGTCGTCGCGCCAGCGGTAGTCGGCGGGGTAGATCGTCTGGGTGATGACGATGTTGGGGCAGTCGTCGTAGTATGCCGGGTTGAGGCCGGCGCGGCGTGCCATCATGCTGTTGAAGTCAGGCCGGGCGTAGTCGGGGTGAGCGATGTCAGGCATGGCGAGGAAAGAGCAGATATTGAGACGGAGGTCCGGCCGGGCGTCGTGGAGACGCTGGGCGATGTTTTTGTAGAAAACGGCGAGCGCGCGGCAGCGCCAGTCGATCCATTCGTCAAAGGCGTTGGCCTGCAGCCACTCGGCGTAGGCTTTGCCGCGGAGGGGGTCTTGGCGGTTGACTGGGACGGCGATGCCGGTGTCCCGGGTGAACGCGTCGATGGCGTAGTCATTGTAGCCGGCTTCAATATCGCCGAACCAGAGGAAGACGTGTTTGGTGAGGTGGAAGGTGATGCCCCTGAAGGACGGGTGTCTGACGCCTTCGGCGATGATCTTGTCGACGTTCTGAATGACGTGCTGCTGTACGTCGGGATGGAGGATATTGAAGTTTGGCGAGGTGCCATGCCAGCCGCCGGGGTTGGGCCGGCCGCTGTTCCAAATACTGACGGGGCTTGCGTGGAGGGAGCCGTCGTTGATAGTCTTGCTGCTGATTTTGTAGTTGCCGATGGGCATGTTGTGCTGATTGAAGGAAGCCATGAAGCCAAGGCCTTCGCGGTCGAATTTACTGAGGAAGGCGCCCATGAAGTCGTCGGGATGACTTCTGGGGTTATAGGCGTCGCCGATGCGTCCCTGGTACCAGACGACGGGGTAGGTGAGGATGTCCTGGCCGCTGTATTTCATGTAGGCAGCGCAGCGATCAATGGTGGTTTCCAGCGTGGCCATGTCGGTGGCGAGGACGCCGAAGTCGTAGAGGATGGCCGGGTCTTCGAAATACAGACCGAGGCTGCGCTGCCAGTCGTTGACCGGTGGCGCGGCGGTGATGGCGACCGGCGGCAGGCCAGAGAGGACTTTGTGGACGCGAATTTCGGCCACGGCGGCTGGGGCGTCTTTGCGGGCAGTCATGAAGATGAGCGCGACGTCCTCGCTGCGGGGGAAGTACAGACATTTCTGGGTGATGAAGTCGTTGGTGTTGGCGTATTCATCGCCGGCGGCGTAGCCGGTCTGGAGCTCGTATTCGCTGGCCTGGCAGAGGGCCGATTGGGCGATGATGTCGGCGCTGCGGCGTTTGTCATCGGGGTAGTCCCATTCGAAAAGGTAGATGGCGTTCTTGTCGGGAAGGGCGGCTCGGACGACGAAGCGGCTGCCGCGGGCGCTGTCGGCTTCGAGGTAGTTGCGTCCTTTGAGGCTGCGGGTGTGGAGTGGGCCGACATGGAGGAGCTGTTGGTCGGTCATGTCGGGGCTGGGAACGATGGTGGCGACGTGGCTGAGCGCGAGATCGCCGTTGTCGCTGATCCAGGGATTTTTGTCCCTGAGGACGAGGATATCGGTCTGGCGTTCCCGGAGGCCCTGGTGATTGCCGCTGGTTTCACTGACGATGAGCTGGTATTTGCCGGGGGCGAGGTCCTTGGTGTTGATGGGGAGGGGGACAGTGCGGGTGCCATTCTGGCGTGGCGGTGCGGTGATGACCGCGCTGCTTTGCTTGCGGAGCTGTTGCTGTTCGTCGACGAGTTTCCAGGTGAAGGCCATGGGGCCGTCCTTAGCGATCGTAATTGTGGCGTTGATGGGCTTGTCGGCGTTTGGGTGGACGTACAAACTCTCCATGTCCAGGGAGAAGTACTGCACGTCGCTGGCCAGGGCGAAGATCTCGTCGTCGCTCAGCGGTGCGGAGTAGATGCGGATATCGTCGAGCCAGGCATTGGCGAATTCTTCCTGCCGGTGTGAGCCGACGAAGAAGAAGGGAATGTTCTGGTCTTTGAGGATGAGATGGGCATTTTTGTCGCTAGCCAGGGGTGAATGGCCATCGCTGGTGGTTTTGGCGGGGCGGCCGTTGACGAAGAGCGCGCTGCCATTTTCGTTCCAAGTCATGGCGACGTGCGCCCACTGGCCGGAGGGGAGGCTTTTGGTGCCGGTTTTATAGCTGTCGCTCAAATCGCTGGTGTCGGCGCGGGGGACGGCCCCCCATGCCCACAGCCAGATGGCGCCGGAGCCGTTGCGGGGGGACGGGCGGTCCATGCTGACAAAGCTGTGGTAGTCCAGTTTGGAGTGGCTGACGCCGGCGAGGTTGCCCCAGTCGGGTTTGACCCACAGGGCGATGGTGCCGCAGTTGGGGACGATGTTGCCGGCGGTGGCGTAGCGCAGGTCGGTCCGGTTTTTCTGGGTAACGTAGAGGGCCTGGCCAAGCAGTCCGGGCTGAAATTCAATGCGTTCGGCGGTGATGGGCTGGGGATTGCCCTTGGCAACGGCGGGCTGGGTGTTGCCGTCGAATGGTGCGTGAAAGATGAGTTCGGGGGCGCGGCGTGGCGCATCGGGACTGCGGTGGTAACTGGCGATGGCGCCAAAGGCGACGTCGTGGATGCGATAGATGCCCGGGGTGGTGAAATCGAAGCGGAGGTGGAAGTACTGGAAGTTAGCCGGGAGGGTCGAGATGGCGCTGAGGGTGCTGCGTTGGCCATTGCTACGCACGTGGGTGGGTTTGTAGAAATGCTTGCCGTCGTCGGTACGTCCCTCGAAATAGATGCTGATGACGCCTTTGTCGGGGCCGGTGACATCGAGTTTTATCTGATAGGACTCGTCATTGAACTGACGTTGGTCGAGGGTTTCCCAGCCGGTGACGACCTTGCGGAAGTCCTGGCCGGCCAGCGCGCTGGAGTCGAGGACGATGCCGTCGGCGGCCACGCTGAGTTTTACCAGGTGGTTGAGGCTGGGGGGCTCGACGTGGACCTTGAAGACGAGGGCGTTGCCGCGTTTGATCTGCGGGGCGGTGCCCGCGTTGCCTGGCTGCGCGTTGAGTTCGGCCAGTGGCGGGAAGAGCGATGCGGCGTAGGTGCTGATGGTCAGCAGGCAGCCGATGGCGGCGAGCTTCGTTACAGTATGGAACATCATCTACTCCTTGGCTGAGAGTGAGGGTAAAAAGACGTCGTCGGCGCAGCGTTTGTCAATGTAACCGTGGCAGGCTGATAGTCCATAGCCCGGCAACGGGAAAACACCGGGGCGGGCGTTCTGTGCCTCGCGGCTTGCCGCGAGGGTATTTTCCCTCACGCGAAGGCGCGAAGGCGCGAAGGCGCGAAGAAGACAAGAAAGAGGCGGCATGTCTTGCCGCTGCGCGTCAATCCACGCCGCCGATAGGAAGGCGCGAAGACGTAGGGGCGGGCGTTTTGTGCCTCGCGGCTTGCCGCGAGGGTGTTTTTCCTCACGCGAAGGCGCGAAGGCGCGAAGAAGACAAGAAAGAGGCGGCATGTCTTGCCGCTGCGCGTCAATCCACGCCGCCGATAGGAAAGCGCGAAGGCGTAGGGGCGGGCGTTCTGTGCCTCGCGGCTTGCCGCGAGGGTATTTTTCCTCACGCGAAGGCGCGAAGGCGCGAAGAAGACAAGAAAGAGGCGGCATGTCTTGCCGCTGCGCGTCAATCCACGCCGCCGATAGGAAGGCGCGAAGGCGCGAAGATTGTTCCTCACGCGAAGGCGCGAAGGCGCGAAGATTGTTCCTCACGCGAAGACGCGAAGGCGCGAAGAAGACAAGAAAGAGGCGGCATGTCTTGCCGCTGCGCGTCAATCCACGCCGCCGATAGGAAGGCGCGAAGACGTAGGGGCGGGCGTTTTGTGCCTCGCGGCTTGCCGCGAGGGTATTTTTCCTCACGCGAAGGCGCGAAGGCGCGAAGATTGTTCCTCACGCGAAGGCGCGAAGGCGCGAAGATTGTTCCTCACGCGAAGACGCGAAGGCGCTAAGAAGACCAGGCACCGGGAGAAAGGCAGGGGGATATGGTATTATAAAGCGAGGGCGTACTGCGTTTTATTGCTGGCAGGTCGCCAGGCGTGTAGTGGGCTGCCGCTGTTGCCTGGCGGCCAATTTATTGCGGCGAGCATCGTTTTGAGCATGACTGAGGTCGCCGTGACCCGGCGGGTAATTTTAGCGGCGCGATGCCAGACTGCATCAAGAGGCAACGAGCACAAAGCAAGGTAAATCATGACAGATACGTCCATATTCACCGGCAAAAGTGGTTTGACAGAGCGTTTTTTTGCTGGGACGGCGCGGCCAGGCAAGAGTTTTCGGGACGAGTGCGAGGAGCTGCTGGCGCGCTGTCGGGAGTCGTTGGGGGGCGGGCCGGCGGTGATGCGTCTGCATGTGAGTGACATTGCCAACCAAGCGGCGGAGGTGGAGGCGTTGACGGCTTCTCTGGGCGCGTCGGTGGCGGTGGTGGGGCAGGCGCCGGTGTGCGGCAGCCGAGTGGCCATGGAGGCCTACACAATGGATTTGCCGTCGCCCCCGACGTTGGCGGACGGCGTTTTGAGCTTTCGTTTGCGCAATTACGAGCTGCTGTTCATGGGCAGCACGCCGACCTCCGAGCGGGGCAGTGGCCCGCAGATGGCTGCCGAGCTTTACGCGGTAGCTGAGGTGCTGGCGCGTCGCGGTGGCACGATTGCGAACAACTTGCAGCGGACCTGGATTTACTGCCGTGACATCGACAACAACTACGCGGGGCTGGTGGAGTCGCGCCGACGTTATTTCACCGAGCAGGGCCTGACGGCTGACACGCATTACATTGCGAGCACGGGCATTGAGGGCCAGTCGCATCCGCATGATCGGCTGGTGCGCATGGACTCCTTTGCGCTGTTCGGGCACGACCCGGCGCAGATTGAGTATATGCAGGCCCTGGATAATCTCTCGCCGACGCATGTGTATGGCGTGACCTTTGAGCGCGGCACGCGCATCATCTACGGCGATCGTTCGCATTACCTGCTATCGGGCACGGCCAGTATCGACCGCCATGGCAAGACCTTGTACGAGTGCGATGTAGTCGCCCAAGCGGAGCGGGTGATCGACAATGTCACGGCGCTGCTGGAAAACCACGGCGGAACCCTGGCTGACCTGCGGCAGGCGGTGGTGTATGTGCGCGATCCGGCGGACGCCGAGCTGGTCGAGGCGGTGATGTCCCGGCGTTTGTCTGCGGAAACGCCGCGGATTATGGTAAAGGGTCCGGTTTGCCGGCCGGGGTGGCTGGTGGAGCTGGACGGTATGGCGGTGAATGCCAACGGCGACCCGCGTTTCAGAGAGTTCTGCTGATATGGACCACACATTGTTGTCACAGCATTGTTCGCGGGAGGTCCGCATTGGCCGTGAGGTCTTTGGCGGCGGCGAGGTCGGCTGGATTGCCGGCCCCTGCGCGGTCGAGTCCTACGAGCAGATGCGCGAGGCCGCTGTGGCGCTGCAGGCCTGCGGCATTACGGTGATGCGTGGCGGGCTGTATAAGCCGCGGACGTCGCCGCATTCCTTCCAGGGCCTGCAGGCCGGTGGGGTGGACATCATCCGGCGCATCAAGGCCGAATTCGGCCTGGCCTACGTGTCCGAAGTCGTGGACGGCGCTTCGCTGGAGCTGCTGCTGCCGTATTTGGACGCCGTGCAGGTCGGTTCGCGCAATTGCATGAACTACGCGTTGCTGAAGCTGGTCGGGCAGGCCGGCAAGCCGGTGATTCTCAAGCGCGGTTTTGCGATGACAGTGGACGAGTGGCTCTGCGCCGCTGAGTACCTGGCGCTGGCCGGCGCACGGGACATCGTGCTTTGCGAGAGGGGTATACGCACCGTGACCGAAGTGACGCGCTTCACGCTTGATCTCGGGGCGCTGGCGTGGCTGAAGAGCCAAGGCGTGCTGCCGGTGATCGCGGACCCCAGTCATGCAACCGGCGACAGCAGTCTGGTGACGCCTCTGGCGCGTGCGGCCTTGGCCGCCGGCGCCGATGGCCTGATGCTCGAAGTGGCGCCATGCCCCGAACAGGCCCAGTGCGATGCCCGCCAACAGCTGTCCTTCGACCAACTGCGAGCCCTGCGCAGGACATCGTAGCCTCACGGCACGCCGTGAGGCTACAGAACGGGGCGGACACATAGGCCCGCCCCTACGAATTCGCGCCTTCCTATCGGCGGCGTGGCTTGCCGCGCAGCGGCGAGACATGCCGCCTCTTTCTTTTCTTCTTCGCGCCTTCGCGCCTTCGCGTGAGGAAAAATACCCTCGTGGCATGCTGCGAGGCACAGAACGCCCGCCTCTTTCTTTTCTTCTTCGCGCCTTCGCGTGAGGAAAAAGAGTCGTGTTGCGGTTTAGGGCAGGTCGACGCGGTATTGCAGGTCTGGAATGGGCTTGTCCTGGGCGGCGGCCATAGCGGCGACCGTGCCGGCGGCTTCACCGCATTGATTGAGATTGACCATGACGCGGAGGGCGCCGAAGGCGCCGCTGTCGGCGTCGATCATACGGCCGGCGGTGATGATATTGTCGGCACCGGCGGGGATCATGCTGCGCAGAGGAATCTGGTAGAAAGGCGGCGTGGGCAGGGCTGGGTCGCGCCAGTGGCTGGTTTCGTTTTTCTTGTGCGGCGAGATGAACACCTCGCGGCCGTCGAGGTAGAGGAAGCGCGACCCGGGTGGATTTTGGCTATGAACATCGACGCGGTAGGTGCCACGGCCGATGACATCGGGGAATTCGCGGCCGTAGAGAATGTCATCGGTGGTGACGCGGTAGAGAGCGTGGATGTGCTTGGTGTCGCGAATGCCGATGAGTGACGGCAGCGCTTCGAGGATGGGCCGGGGGTAGCCGGCGTCGGCGATGATGTCCTGAATGGCGCGGAGCTGGCGACGGCCTTCGATTTCGGCGACCGTGAGGGCGATGCCGTCGGAG
>JAQWBY010000145.1 GCA_028706165.1 Lentisphaeria bacterium
CGGCTACTTGCCCATTTCTTCACGACGGAGATGAAAAAGGACTTAACCCGCATCGAGTCAACGACAATGCCATCGATACTGTGAATGCTGTTTTACACTAGAATGGTTTTTTCGAGGAAAAGCAGCAGGGGTGATTTTTGTTTAGAACCAAGCCCCCTTCATTATTATCTAACCTCATTGTGCAAAACAGGTTGCATTGTTTTCTGACGGCTAATTCACCATCTTTTTCGAGGAAAGATTGTCGTTTTTGTCAGATCGAAGCCCTACAATGTTTCATAGGAGTGATTGCTAATTGCGCCGTAGAGCTTCAGGCGGAAGCTCTACGGCGCAATTAACAATGGTTGACCGATAACCTGGAAGAAGTGCCATCAGGTGCGGACTCAGGCGTCCTTGCGGCTGCGGAAAACAAAGACCACGCCGCTGGAGCCGTCGGGGTATTCCGAACCGGGCAAGTCCTCAATCTGCTTGCCGTCGCCGCCGCTGTATTCGGCAATCACCGTCTGCCAAAAGTGCAAAGCCGGCACATTGAGCGGATGGCATTTCAGCTGCCATAGGCCGGGAAAACGGTCGAACAACGCCGTTGCCGCCCAGTGACCAATGCCCTGACGGCGATATTTGTACATGACGAAAAACTCCGCGAGAGCAAAGTCAGTCTTTTCCACCGGCGATTCCTGAAAATCATTGACCATGGCGAAGCCCGCCAGTTCATCGCCGGCGCGAATGAAGAAGGCCCAGCGATTCGACTCCGTCCAATAGTTATCGAGGTAGTCATACCCAAAGAGCCCCAGGCGGTTCACCGCCCGCTGCTCATACTGCGTAAATTCGTAGATGTACTTCTCCAGGAGATTGCGGAGTATCTCCTTGTCTTCCTTGTTGACAGGAACCAACGAACAGGGTATTGCTGGATGCCCCATAGTCACCCTCCTAGAGTTATGAGTGCTATTGATTTCATCATTCGCCAAGGATAAAAGCGCAGGCGCTATCCGCAGGTATATAGCCCGGCGCCCAGGCCTTCAATTGCACGCTGAGAACGCGAGAGACTTTCGCCGTTCTGTCGCCACTACTGTAACGTAGAGGATTCACACCAGCAGCGGCCTCGGCGGCGCCAGCCGCGTTTTCCGACACACAGGTCACCGCGAAGTTCCCGTCAGCGTCGGCACGCAGTCGGACATAGTCCGAGCTGGCGCCATTCCGGCCATCCAGGCGGACGCGCACGCGCGCATTGACCTGCGCCCCCGGCACCAGCTGACCGGTGCTGTCGCGCACCGTTACCAGCAGCTGCGGGGCTTCGCCAGGCGCGACCAGGAAGCTCTCGGGAACCGCGTGCAACTGCAGAGCGGGCAGCAGTTCGCTGGCGCGCTGATCGGGCAGTCCGGCATTCACCGCCGCGAAGGACGCCCGTTCCAGACCACAGGCCGTATCGCGGTCGTAGATTCCGTGCGTCTGGCCGCTGTGCGTCACCCGCCAATGCACCTGCGCAATGTCGCCAAGCTGGTAGCCCAGCAAAACGACACTGCCACGACCGGCGCCCACGCCTGGCCAGCGCACAATCACCGCCTGCTGTTGCTCATTCCACGCCAGCGCGGTCGCGCCATCAGCGCTAATCACCTGAAGACCCACGCCAGGCGTTTTCAGCATCGCCGGCGCGTAGCGCTCGACCACCGCCAGATCAGCCCCGCCCAGGGCGCGCAAAGGCGCCGGCCCCTGTATGCTCGCGTGCAGGGACAACGGCTGACTGAAGTCACCAGCAGCCGCCAGATACGCCGGATACGCCGCCTGCAAGGCCGCGTTAGCCTGGTAACAGCCCGACGAGATGACCAGCGTTACGCCATCCGCCTGCAGACGCTGGACCAGCGACCACTCGTTGGCCGTCAATGCCCGGGGCGCATCAAGATACAGAGTCGAGAGCGCCGACCAGCAGGGGAGCAGCTGGCCAGCGTCGTCGTAAAAATCGTCCGCCAGCAGCGCCGTCCGGGTATCGTCGCCCGTGAAGAAAAAGCCTCGGCCGGCCTGCTCCAAGACGTAGCGTTGGAAGACGATGTTGCGGTTGGATTCAATCAACGCCACTGCCCGGCGCATCTGCGACTCTTTCGCGCGCAGATCAAACAAGGCCGCAGCGCTTTGGCCAAGACGGCCAATGGCGCGCCTAAGCGCTGCGTCGTCCGCTACCTGCACCACGCAGAGGAGATAATCCGGCGCATAGGGGTGCACCACGGCGCGAATCAGCGGCTCGGCGGCGCCCTCCGCCAGCGGCGCAACCAGCCCCGACCACGCCGGCGGCACTGCTGCCTGGCCGCTGCCCACGGGCAACACGACGACACAGTGACGATCCCGCGGCAGCTCAGCCGGCCCCAGCAGCTCCGCGCTGCGGGCATCAAGGCCCAGGTCCTTGCCCAGCCCGCGCATGGGCGCCAGCGCCGTGGCCAGCTCGCCGGCGCCAGCCGCCGCCACCAAGTGGACATCGCCCGGGGTCTTCGCCATGACATAGAGCGGCCCGTGAAAGGCCTGCATGGAGCGGTAGCATTCGTCAGGAACGACCTTGTCCGCATGCAGCAGTGGTACGTGATCCGCCGTACGACCGCCACCAAAGGCCGCATGCCGCGGCCGATTTCGCCACGCTTCCTCGCGGCTCTGGTTGGTCAGGTCCTCAAAAGGCGCGATCACCCAGTTCAGGGTGAATTCGGCTGATCCAGCCACGCCGGGCGTTTCCACCAGCCCCCGCCAGTAGCGTTCGAGGTAATAGGCCGCGCCGCGAATGGTGACACCGCCAATGCCACCCGTCGCCCAAGAGTACTTCGGGCCATTCCACTCCGTGATCATCAAAGGCCGGTTGAACAGCGCCGCTTCGGCGGCCAGTTCGGCCAGATCGCGATGCACTTCGTCAAGCCGGCCGCTGTAGCGCCCGGTGTACTGGTTGATGCCACAGACATCCTCGTGCGGCAGAGGCACCACCGTGTTGAAGTGACCCGCGCGGACGTACATGATTGGCGAGCTGTCCAGCCGCTCCCGCCGCAAGGCGCTCGCCACGTAATCCAGCGGCTGGAAAGACGTGCCCGGAAAAGCCGCGTTGATGCTCGCTCCCCAGCTGTCCAGCTCAACTTCATTGCCCACCTGCAGCACAAAGGGCGATGCGTGTGAACTCGGCGACACCATGCGCTCTGCGGTAAATGACAGCTGCTCGCCAAAAAGCCGCATGTCATCCCAGCTCTTCAGCGATTTGTAGGACGGACCGAAAGCGGCCAACTGAGCAAAGCCACCGCGCTCAAACAACGACCAGAATGATTCACTCAATTTTAGGCCATAGAAACGACCGCCCTCGACCCACAAATCCGCCAGCAGGGACGCAGTCGCCCCCGGACAGGCCTTCAGGCTCTCCTCCATCCATGAAAAAGCCGCCGTGCGCGGAAAAGCCGCCTGGCCATTGTAACGGAAAAACCAGTCCGGACGACGCCGCACCAGGCCCTGCCGCAACACCGGCGTCACCCCCGACGCAGACAGCACCGACTCGCGCAAGCCGACCTCGCGCCGATCCGCCGCCAACACTGCGCCACCGGCGTCATAAGCAACCATGCGTAGCTGAAAAAGCTGCGGATTGCCCGGCGACCACAACGGCACACTAATGGGCAGCCGCAGGTCCTGCCAGGCGTCAACGCCGCCGCGCCAATCCCGCGCCGCCAACACCTTGCCAGTCGCGTCACGTAGTTCCACGCAAAGCCGCGTGGCAGCATCGCTCAGCCACAAAACCAGTTCGGTCTGGCCGTCGACGAGCTCGGTCCGCGTCCGAAAAGTGTATGCCGCCACGGCCGGCCCGTCGTAGGCAGGGACAGCATCCTGCACAGCCGCCGCGGCGGCCGCGGCTCGCAACTGCTGGCTGAAGCTACTCAAATAGAGATCGCGCAAATCAGGCATGGCACGCAAGTTGTCTTCAACCTGCAGCAGGTCATTGCGCGCAGCCAGCAGGGCCATGCGCGCCAGCAGCAGCTGTTGTTGGCACGCGGCCAGGAATTCATCCCGCACCGAAGCCAACGCCGGTGGGTACGCCAAATAAATTGCGCCGGCGTCAAGCGCAAAGGAATCGGCCTCACCGGGGACATTTTCCACCCGCAGCTCCATGCGCGTGACTTTGCGCGGGTCGAAACGCACACCCCGAAAAGGCATGGTGACATCAAAACGACACTCCGTCCAGTCCTTGCCGGGCATGGGCTCTGGCCGCAAATCCGAAAAGGCCTCCAGCCCTTCGGGATGCTCACTGCACAAACGCAAAAGGAAAGGCCGCTGCTCGTGCAGGGCTCGCGCCGGGCAACGAATCTTCATGACGATGGCGCGGTTGCTCACATCAAGATAGCGGCCACCGTCCTCGCCAACTGGCACGTCTATGCCCAGAAAAACCGTCTGTGGGCTGTTCTCGCCCGTAAAAACGACCTGCTGCCGCACAAACAACTCACCGTTCTCCTCAAGGCGCTCGGGGGCGGCCTGCGGCACTGCCTGGTACAGCACGTGGTTCGAGACGGGCGCGGCCGTGCGAAAGTCATTCACCAGCGTCTGCGGCCGGCCATCCAACGCGGCAATGCGCGCACGAAATGCCTCATCGGTCATGGCCGGAAGCGGCGGCGCTGGGGGCTCGACCGCTGACGGCCCATGTTTCCACGGCGCCGTCGCCGCAGCCAGCCGCGCCTGGGCCGCAGCAGGGTCCCGCGCCCACAGTTCACGGATGGCCTGGAGTTCCTGCGTCCAGGCCAGAACGTGCTCGCGGCTGCCAGCCAGCTGCGCCAACTCCAGTTGGTAGCGCTCGCGCACGTCCTGCAGCCGTGCGCATTCCATCGCGGCTGGTTCCGGCGGGCGCCGCCATTCGTCCTCGTCATGATTATATACTGGCCCGTTGGGCACAAAAGCCAGCGAATCGACCACGAGAACACCAGCGCCGTCACGGCTGGACGCCGGGAGGACATGGCACTGTATCACCTGGTCAAATGAAAGTGCGCGAACCTTTTCTGGATCTGCCCCGCGATAGAGCTGGAAGTCATCGGGCGTCAGCTCCACCGCCAGCCAGTTCTCCGTCAGCGTAATGGCCTTTTTCAACGACCACTCGCCGCCGTCCCTGGTCAGCAGCCGCATGAATGCGGCATGGGGTAAAGCCCCCTCGCGGCGGAGCTGCAGACGCAGGACGGTGTTGCCTTTCACTGGCCGGAACATGGGCCAGTTGAAACGCGACCAGGGGCCTTCGTTGTAATGCAGCGCCATGGCAGCGGCACTACCTTCGGCACCGGGCTTGATTAACTGCGCTTTGTCGGCGTCACCGAGGCATTCAACCGTGTAACGCCAGATGCTGTCGTCGCCGCGCGTCGTCAATGCCGCCATCGCCACCAGCCACACCCATGCCCAAGCTCGCATACGCCGCTCCGTGTAGTAAGGTCACTGTTTCACCCACTAGACGACGCCACACTTGTTGCGCATGGCGACGACCAGTCGCAAGAAAAAAAGCCGGAACACCGTCAGTCCTTGGCGGCGTCATCAAGCTCAATGAGCTCCACGTCGTCAAAATAAAGCGTGATGGACACCGGCACGCGCATGCGCTTTTCCAAGGCGAGATGCCCGGTGACTTCACCCTCCGGCACCGTAAAACGGCCTTCCAGCAGCTGCCAGGTGCCCATTTTGCGTACATCGTAGCGGCTGCTGTATTCGTTATGGAACCACTTGCCGTCGCGATACAGACCGCATTTGAAGCCGGGCGCGGCATCAGCCGGGTCCACCGCATCCACCCGCACCCACCCACGCATGAGATAACGCTTGCCAGACTTCAGCGGCACCAGCGGGCCTAACGCGTAGGTCCATCCCGCCACATCCTTGCCCACCAGCTTCGCCGCCACGGCACTGCCGTGGACGATGTCACCCTGCAGCTCCAGCGTACTGCCTTCGCCAGCACGCCAGCGAAGCGGCTTGGACTCAAAATCCGTCCCCGCCGGCATGGCAAAGGGCTTAGGCGACCAGCTGTCGTCCTGCTGCACCGGCACGCCCACCGGCAAACCAGCCAGTATCGTCGCATCGCCCGTCAGCAGGTAGGAATAACGCGGCATGGTCACGCCATCAACCACGCGGCTCTCAGGCGCAAAATTCACCGTGATGGCCGCGCCGTTGGCAAAACGGCTGCGTTGCACGAGCCCGTCGTCGCTGAGGCGTTCGTGCTCCAGCATTTCCGAATAGCCGACTGCCCGCCGCCAGCGGCACACGCGATTATAGGTGTCCACAAAGCGGTCGATATTGCCCCAGAACAGGTCCTGCTGTACATCCCAGAGAACGAAGGTCGGCATGCCGGCGTGGATCATCTCCACGAGTTCCTTCTGCCACCAGATACTGGGCATGCGGTGGGTGTTATCGCCCCAACGCCACGTCGTCTCCATACAATCGCCATAGACCAGCTGATACAAAGGCACCCGCCTCGCCGGATTGATGCCGTATTCCAGATAACGCTCCGTCGGCTCGCAGGACGCAAACGGTATGGCGTGTATCGCCTTGAAATTGGCAAAGAATGACGCAGAGCTCATGATGCCCTCGAAGTAGTCCGAGACATGCGCCGCATAGTCGCGGCCGCTCTCTGAACCGACGATCAAGCCGAGCTCGTTGCTCAAATACCCCATCTGTGCCACCCGCGCTTCACGATCCTGCGTGCGCGTCAAGGGATGCCGCGGATCGTAGCACTCATAGAGCCCCACCGACGTCACGCAGTCGAGGAAGTACGACCCGTAGGGCGTCTTCGCCAGCCGCTTCGGCATTTTCTCCTTGAGGACGTCCAATCCGCGCGTCCAGCAAATGACATAGCTGGGGTGCTTCTTGCCCGTCTGGGGATCCGTCCAGGGACACCATCCGGCCTGGTTTGACCCGTCTGCCTTCTTGATCACGTCACCCGGGAAGGAAAAGCCCTCGCAGCGCTCCCATTTGCCCGGTGGTATTTGCGGATCATAGAGGTCGGTGTAGATGTCGTAGCGACCAGGCAAATAGCCCCAGTCGCGCATCTGCGAGGCTTTAGCGGACATCCCCGACACCAACGCGCGCTCAACGCCGCGCCGGTGCAGCTCCTCGATGTTCGCCCAGTGGCTGCCATAGATATTCACCGCGCCCACCAATTTGTCGATATTCGGCCGCTCGCGGCGCTTCTCGGCCAAGGTCTTCAGGAGCCCCGTCTCCTTCACGTAGGCGCGATAGCGCTTGGCCAAGGCCGTATAGGATCCCTCGGCCGCATAATGGAACAACAGGCGCCGCGTGTAACCGAAACGGCCCTTTTGCGGCTCCCACACCGGCTGCACCGACAGGCGGTCGCCACTGACGCTGCCCACCTTCACGCCCCGGAACAGGCCGCGCCCCCAGCAATCATCAGCCGTCTGGATGATGGTGATGACGCCGTCACCGCGCGCCAAATCCGTCTGGCCATACCACGGCATGGATATATTGCCGCCGAGGGCCCGGCCGTCCCACTCCAGTTCATCGACGCCGAACAGCAAGCCCGCCATCTGCGGAATCACCAGCCGCCCCGTGATTTCTTCCAGAACTACCGGCGCCGGATAGGCCAATTCCTTGAAACTCAGATCAGCATCGCCGCTGAGTTCAAAGGCCAGATCGCCGGCACCAGGCAGCAACCACAATTTCGCGGTCAACGGCATGTAATCGCCGAGTTCACGCGGAAAGTCCATCGCGAGCTCCACGCCCTTTGCCGGCTTCGGCAGCGGGGTGATGCCGCGCAACTGCGGGCCGGCAACCTGTTCTTCAGCCAGGAAAGGCGCTGCAGCTACCGTTTCGCTCTTGAGTTCCGCTATTGCGTGGGTCATGAACTGCCTGTGCTGGTAGCCCGGCGGATAAAAATACTGGCTCTGCCGTTTGGGGCCGCCGGCGGCGTTGTTGATGCCGAAGGCGAGGAGGAATTTCCGGCCGGCAACGGCCTTGGCGTCAAAGGCCTTGATGACCGACCAGGGCACCAGCGTTTCCATCTGCCAGCCACGGCCCCCAATTTTGGCTGCGCCGCGGCAGCCTGCGCCCAGGGCCGGGTTGGTCCTGCAGGCAATCACCAGTTCTTTGCCATTGGGAATGAACCCCCACTGTTCGCGACCGATCCACAGTTCGATGCCGTCCACATGCCACGGTTGCACGCCATCAACCAGGCCGGTGACCTTCTCGTCCACCACGTCTGCGGCAATCCAGAGCCCTTCGTCGTCCCAGGCGACGTGGAAACGCCCGCTGCCGGGAGCGCCATCCTGACCGTTGTTTACCGCAATGCCTGCGCCGGACCATTCCGCCAAATCGGCATCCAGCTGCACGGTGGCACTCCGGCGCGCAATCGGAATCTGCCAGGTTTCATGGCCTTTGGCGGCCGCTTGGCGCCACAGGCGGCCGCTGCGTTTGTCCAACACGTCCCACACCGGCTGGTCACGATGAACACTCACCCGCAAGCAGTCATTCTCAAAATGGTAGGCGCCCTCATCAGGGGCCGTGCTGACACAGCCGACCAAAGCCAATACCGCCAGTGACGCAATGCCGCAGAGGCAGCGTTGCCAATAATGCTTTGCCATCATATTTCTCCCGTTAACGTGCTTGGTTACGCTGGTTGACGCATTGGCAAATCACTGGCGCAGCGCGGCCGCACTGCGCAGCACCATGTCAATCAACTGATTGCGATAGGCGAGGTACGCCACCGGATCTTTGCAGTAGCTTGTTTCACTGCCGACCACGGCGTCGTCAATGGCCAGCACCGCCGCGGAAGCGGCCACGAGCTCGTCATGGCTGCCGCGCGCCTTGAGCAGAGCGACGTTGTCCCGCAACATCACCAGATACTCGTAGTCCTGCATGCCGTCACGCAGATTCTTCAGACGCATGGACGACCACGGCTGCCAATCCGGCCCCGGGTACAACATATTGCCGCCGCCGTTGGTCACGCTGACGTTCTTGGCATTGAAGATACTCCGGAAATAGGGCAGCCACGGTATCGCTGGCCAACGCAACTCCCCGGCCCGCATCGCCGCCAGGCGCTCGTCGTCCAACCAGTCCAGCCGCCGGTCGGTAATGAATTCTTCGGTGATTTGCGCATATTCGCGCGGGCAGTTCGAGGGCCACTCGCGATTCAGTCCCCAGAACAGCAGGCCACTGAGGCCGAGTTTCCAAGTCATTAACGGAATCACCCGCGGATCAATGCCCGGCGAATCCAGGTTGAAATTCGCGTATGGCGCCAAGGGATAGTCCGTGGGATACCACCACACTTTCTCGCCCTGGGCAATCCGTGCGGCATTCGCCTCGGCATCAACGTGCTGAAACAGCGGGCACCAGATGTCCACGTAGCCAAAAAGACGCTCGTCAA
>JAQWBY010000146.1 GCA_028706165.1 Lentisphaeria bacterium
CCCGTCCTATCCAAAAATTCATCTGCAGGCCAAGTTACCATTTTTGAGAAGGTAAGAAACGATTTCGGCAGGAAATTTCATCGGACGGGATCATCTGCAAACCGTGGATTTGTCGCCGATTGGGCCTTCTTCCAGCCTGAATTCCGGCATTCAGACACAGGGGGGCCTCCGGCGCAAGGACGGATGTCTGGGAATGCAGGTATTTGGAAGCTTCAGGCTGCCTGGCGGAAATAATGTTTCAGAAGGCCGCCCAGGCGTTCCCGGCAGGTGATTCGGCCTGTGGCCGGAGCGGGTTCATCTTCCGGTCGAACGGGTTTGTTGCCAAGCGACTGATGCGGCCTCTCGGTGTGATAAAATTCCATATAGTTGCTGATTGCCAGACGCAGCGATTTTTCTCCGATGGGAATAAAGCGGTCCAGGCATTCGGATTTTATGCTCAAGACAAACCTTTCCGCGACGGAATTCAAATTCGGACTCCTCAGCGGCAGCCGAATGGGCTTCACCCCGGCTTCCTTCATAATGTGGTCAAAGCGGGCCGTATATTTGCTGTCCCGGTCATGAATCAGATATCCGCCCCGGGAGAGTTCGCCGTCAAAGCCGGTCATATTGCGGGCCTGCTGCTCAACCCATTCGGCTGAAGGATGCTCCGTTATGCCGGCCACTCGGACTTTTCGCGTGCCAAGGTGAATGAAGAACAACACATAACAGGTGACCAGCCCGAATGGAGTCCACACTTCCGCAGTGAAGAAATCCGTTGCCCAGAGAACCTCTTTATGAATGCGGAGGAATTCGGCCCAGCTCATGCCCCGTTTTTCACGATCTCCCGAAGGGGGTAGGCCATACTCCCGAAGAATGGCCGCGACGCTCGTCCGCGCGAATGCAATGCCCAGCTTTTTCAGCTCACCGGCAATGCGAAGATAGCCCCAGGAGGCATTCTCGTGCGCCAGACGCAGTACCAGCTCACGGATTTCAGCGGATGACGGCGGGCGTCCCGGCCGACGCGGCGACGCTGTACTGTCGAATTTTTGTTTTACCAGCCGGCGGTACCAGCCCAGCAGAGTCGCCGGCCTGACAATGCTGACCACATCCTCCAGCCGCGTTCCCAGGGCGACCGCCCTGATCGACAGGTTTTTACGCTGGGCATCGGTCAATATCATTCTTTTTCCGGTGGCTTTCAGACAATCCCGCAAGGCCTGGTTTTCTTCCCGGAGATAGTCAATCTCCCTCTGCTGCTGTTCATTGACATCCAGATGACTCAGCCGCGCCAGAAGAAGTTTCACATTGCGCCAGAAATCACGTTTCATCCTTCCTCACGAAATCGGGTTTGCCAAAGCCGGATACTATAATCCCAATACGGGGTCGGATAAATTCAGCGGAGCCAGGGGAGTGGATTTTCACCTGATGCAGCTGCCGATAACAATTCTGCCGGAAAGCTTCCCCTGCCCTGACCGGACAGAATAAATCAACCGCAAGTGAATTTTCGAATACAACGCGAAGTTGACTTTCGCTGCAAAAATCAATTCCCTGCTTGCAATTCTGTATTTGTTCATTATTTTAACTTTGTTCAACAAAAACAAACGTTGCATATGCTATGAACAAGAAACATGACATAACAGATGCGGTACTGACCAGCCTGAATACGTTTCTGACTGGCTATGGCCTGGCGAAAGCCCGAAAAAAACGGAACAGGAATGGTGGTGCTGCGCGCATTGATTTTGGGCAGGGGACTTGTCTTGAAGTGCTGGATGCCACGTTGCATGCAAGTGTGAATATGGTGAAGGAATGTGAATTGCGCGGGAAAGAGAACCTGTTGGCAGTAGCTCCATATTTTCCGCCTGCGAGCGCAGACAGATTGTGCAGTGCCCACATCAATTATGCTGACACGGCCGGGAACCTGCATTTGCGCCTGAACAGCAATATCCTGTGTGTCAAGAATTGTCCACGGCCAGCTGCCTTGGTACGTCGGGTAACTCCCGGAAGATGCTGGAATCCACAGGGAATGAAAGTGCTGTTCCTGCTGTTGACTGAACCGGCTGCCTTGCAGTGGACTTACCGGAAAATGGCGGAACAAAGCGGGGTCAGCCTCGGAACGGTCAACAATGTCATCAAAGAAGCGCTTGAGCGAAAATACCTCCTTCCATGGGACAAGGGTTACCGCTGGGCGAACAAGCACAGAATGATTGATTTGTGGACGGCAAATTATGCCGAGATTCTTCTCCCCCGTTTGGAAATAGAACATTACCAGGGAACCATAAAGCATCATGAGGAGGAGCAGGTTCTGTTGCCGGCAGGTGAAACGGCTGCGGCAATAGCGGGAATGATGAAGACCCCATACAGCCAGTTCTGGCGTCAAGGCAGTATTGCCAGAGTCATTGCCAGAAATCGCTGGCTGACCGACGCCCATGGGAATATTACGGTCATCAAAGCCTTTTGGCCAGAAAACCGTACCTTTACAAAGGCAGTTCCATGGTTGCTGATATATGCCGGGCTTATGGCAGTGGATGACAGCCGTTGTCAGGAAGTGGCAGAGGAAATCAGGCAGAAATATCTGGAAACAGAAATATGACACCCAGTGAGGAAATTCTTTCTATTATAGCAGAAGCTGTAAAGTCATTGAACGGGCACCTGATGCTGGTGGGAGCTTATTCCCGTGATTACTGGATACAAGCCATGAAGGTCTATGGCACAGCCAGAATGACAGTCGACGTTGACATTGCCTGCCGGGTTTCAACCTGGGCTGAATTCCAGCAGATCATGGATTTTCTGAAGACAGAGAACAGACTGCGTCAGGACAGCAGGGTCAAGCATCGCCTCTGGCTTCGTGATGAAATCTATGCTGATTTGATTCCATTTGGTGGAATCGAGGATGCCAACGGCGAGTATGCCTGGCCACCTGATTTTGACGTAACTTTGAACGTGCAAGGATATCAACTGGCCTATGAAGACGCTGTCGAGGTCAGTATCGGGAAAACCGTCCTGAAAGTGATTCGTCCCTGCTGGCTTGCATTGCTGAAACTGAAGTCCTTTGCAGACAATCCTGCCAGGACAAAGGACCTGATTGATGTCTTTTTCGTCATTGACCATTACTTGGAGTTCATCGAAGAAAAGCGCTTGTACGGTCCAGATGCCACTGATGCAGATATCTTTTCCAGCGAAGCATTTGACACACGTATAGCGGGAGCGACCTTGATTGTCCGCGATTGCCATGTCCACGGCGGGAATCTGTTACGTTCCATTCAGACTGACATACAGAACTTCAATTGCAATGACAGCTTGTCTATTGTCTTTGCCCGCGTCAATTGCCTGGAGCAGGAAGAAGCGCAATCCTTGATCAATACGTTATTGAGCCCCCAATACAACTGGTTGTAGAAAAAGGATAAGCGTAGGAAGAAACAGACAACAGGCGAATTCAAGAGCTGTTACCTGGTATAAATGATATGGAAAGAAATGCTTTGGGAATATTCCTAGGGGCTTGAGCAGTTTTTTGAATTCATTTCAGGTTTTATGTTATAGTCCCGTGGGAATAAAAGGCTGGCGTTTTTTTTGACGTTCAGACAGCAGGCAAAGTCTACTACGTTGAAGTCATTCACTAGCTGAAATACAGGTGTTTTCCTGGGGTGAGATACCATTTGAGTTTTGCGTGTTTCCCTCCTCCAATATCAGCGGTCTTCACCTTGTTCCTATCAGTGCCAGCCACACACACAGTTCAATGCGCCGTAATCCCCAAGCACATGTGCCCCATGGCAGCTCAGCCCAATGGCGCACGTCGCAACCCGAAAATATCAAATCAAGGAGTCTGTGAACGTGATCGAATTCGCATCAACATGGCCGCTTCCCAAAGACTATTGCCCGCCCGTGCTGGGTAACGGCACCCTTACCCTCCTACTTGATCCCCGTTGTTCCATGGAACAACGGGATTTTGCGCGTGGTATTTCCAAGCCAGTCATCATCAGAACCGGCTATCGCTATGACGACCGCGCTCGCTCGCTAATGCCCTTCGGCTTCTTTGAAACCGCCAGGCCGGAGTGGGGAGCACCAGTCCATGCGCAACAACGCTTCGACGCCCGACAAGGCGTGGTATCCGGCGTCTGCTCTTACGAATCCGGCATCACCGTCAACTACAGCGCATTCTGCGCTTTATACTCCGATTTCGTCGCTTTGAAGCTCTCCTGCTCGGGAACAATGCCCACCCAGCCACGCATCGACTACACGCTGTCCACAAAGCGGCTCCAAGTCGCGTCAACTCAACCCGGAGTAATTGCCTACGAGCTCGACGGATTGGCTCCCGAGCCCAAGGGCGTCATCGGACTTTTCGCCGAAGGCGACGCCACATTCTCAGCTAAGGGACCGGTTTTCTCCCTTGAAGCCTCAACCAACACAGCCGTCTTCTATCTGGCCTTTGGCGAACAAGCCATCGCCACCGCGAAGTCCATGGACTTCGCCAAACACCTCGCGATGCAGCAGCAAGCGTGGGCCGAACACTTTTCGCGCGGCTGGATCACCACGCCTGACAAACTCTGCAATCAGGCCTGCGACACGGCGCTTTATTACTTGCGACTGGTTTCCACACCCCACTCCATTCCAACCGGACTCTTCCCCTCCCATTGGCAGGGACGCTATTTCTGCTTTGACGAGTATTTCTCAATGTCGGCCCTGCTTCGTGCCGGGCACCTCGACTTGGCCCGCAGGGTGCCGGAATTCCGCCTCAAGCTGCTGCCGGTCGCACAAACGCGCGACTACAACTACGACCTGACCGACGGTGTCGCCCATTACCCGTGGGAGTCCGGCGAGGACGGCGCCGAAGCCACTTCCGACGGCTTCTGGCTTGATCATATCTTTGAACATGCAAATGTTATCCTCTCCTGCTACGACTACTGGAAATATTCCAATGACGCATCGTGCGTCAAGCGCTATTATCCAGTCATGCGGGCTTGCGCCCGCTATTTCGAGACCCGGCACATATACCACGACTCCAAGGACGGAACCTACATCGGCATCGTGACGGACCTGGAACGCCTCGGCCCAGGAAAGATACGTCCGTTCATGACCACCTGCGGAGTCGTCTGCGCCTTGAGGGCGGCCGCCGAGGCGGCGGAATTCCTGCAACGCGACGCCGAAGACGCTTCCCGCTGGCGCCAAACCGCCACTGAGCTGCTGCGCAGCATCCCGCGGGACGACACCAAATACCTGCCCTACCCAAACGCGAAAGACACGGCCATTGGCATGCTGGCCGGAACATACCCATTCCCCGTCATAGCACCCGACGACCCCCTGCAAACCGCCGCCGTGGAAGACTTCATGAGGCGCGAAGGCGAATTCGGCTGCATGAAAAAGAGCATGGGCCATGAAATTTGCACCTGGTACTCCTGCTGGAAGTCCATATACGCGTCCCGCGTCGGCAATCGGACCATGGCCGCCGAGGCACTGGCCTACGCAATCGGTAGCGTGGGGCACTTCGGCGAATCCTACGAATCAAATCGCCGCCTCGGCTGGCGCCCGTGGTTCTCAACGGGTTCGGGAGCAATTCTCCAAGCCGCCTCGGAAAGCCTCCTCCAAGTAGAGGGCAACACGCTTCACATCGGCCCAGGTACCCCCAAGGAATGGACGTCATACGAATTCCTGCTTGCCGCGCCTAACGACTTGCGCATCCACTGCGCGGTCAAGGACGGACGCATCGCCGAGCTGGATTTGCTCCCCGGCCCCTGCCATGAGAATCGCGACTACCAAATCGTTGGCCCGGACTCTGTCGTCCAAAAAGCCCCCCGCGCCACGCCCTGACGCGCCAATAGGCAATTCGTTTTTTCGCGCCATGGTGGCTTTCTCAACAGGTTATCACCTCACTGTTCTTGGCAAATTTCCAGAATGCCACATAGGGCAAGACTAGACGCGAGGTCACGCGGCCATTGAATCGGCCTCTGAGCACCAGCCGTGAATCAACGGGCTCCTCGCTCGTATTCAGAGTGACCGCGATCTCGGTCTTGCCCTGCGTCGGCACGATGATCTTAGCAGGCAAACCCGCAAGCCGCCCGCTCTCGCTTCGCAGCACTCCGCGCTTCTCCTCGGACGAGAAATTCCACACCACGATCTTCATCCGCGCAGCCTCCGCATGCACTTCCGCCTTGGTCTGATTGCCGATAATGACGAAGTCCTCAGGGTGCAAATCCACGCGAATCACCACCGACAGGCCTTCGTCCGCCCCGGGCTGATAGCGCACGAGGTCGCACGACCAGCCGTGCCGGAGATCATCCCGGAACTCAATGAAGACCTCTTGGAACGCGCCAGGCGCTTGCCCGTCGTCAGGAATGAACTCGAAGTCGCTATTCGCATGCTGCCGAATCCGGTCCAGGATGGCCGCGCAGAGCGTCCTTTTTTCCCCTCCGTTTTGCTGGTCGTGGAACGGGATGGAGGCACAGTCATCGGTTGCGAAATGATGGCGCCGGTACCGACCCTGGCTACCGTTCACCGTCGGGCGGCGGGAGTACTGCTCGCTATGCTGGTGAAGCAGAATATCCGGCCGCGGGTACTCTACGTACGCACGGCGCAGATAGCCTCCCTGCTGCGTGGCCCATGCGAGAGGCTGGGCATCCGAGTTACCGTCCGCCCGTCTCTCCCGCGGACGGAAGATGCCTTCACCTCGCTGTTGCGCTTCTCGGCGCAAAACTGAGCCCACGGCGGCGCGGCGGAATCCGCGCCGCAAGCGGCGCGGCACGGGACGGGGGAATCCGCGCCGCAAGCGGCGCGGCACAGGACGGCGGCGCGGCACGGGACGGGGGCGCGGCACGGGACGGGGGAATCCGCGCCGCAAGCGGCGCGCGGCACAGGACGGCGGTGCGGCACAGGACGGCGGCGCGGCACAGGACGGCGGTGCGGCACAGGACGGCGGTGCGGCACAGGACGGCGGTGCGGCACAGGACGGCGGTGCGGCACAGAACGGCGGCGCGGGCGATCAACCGCGGAGTTCTGCCTGTTTTCGCATTTGCATCGGCGTCAGGCCCGTGTGCTTTTTCATGAAGCGGACAAAATAGTTGGTGGATGAGAAGCCCAGCTGCCGCGCGATGTCTCCGCAAGACAGGCTGCTGGAATCAAGAAGCTTTTTGGCCTGGTCGATTCTTCGGGCGGCAATATAGCCCAATGGTGATGCGCCGAGATGTTTATGGACGAGGATGAACAAACTGCGCTCGCAAATGTTGCAGTGTTTTGCCAGCGCGGCGATGGAGATGGTCTGATTGAGATGCTCTTCAATGAAATAGACAGCGCAGCGTATTTGCGCATTTCCAGGTTCTTCGGCATGCTGGTCCACGCGGAAAAGCTCTACTGCGGCGGTTAAAAGCTCCAGCACGGCCAAGGAATAATACAAATCTTTGGACTGATGCTGCGGCGCCTCCAGAAGCTTGGCTTCGAAATGCCGCGTGGCCTCCTCGCCGAGGTCGATGGAGACAATATGCTCCATACCGATGCCGAACAGAATGCCTAGCCCGCCGTGTTCTTTGAGGGAGAAGCCGGCATGCTGGCATTGAAAACTCGAGGTCGCTGTGTGCGTCTCCCAAGAGTAGCGGCAATTTTTCGGCAGGACAATTAAGGTTCCGCGCTGGCAAAGATTTCTATTCCGTCCGAGTTCCTGGTAACTCATTGCCCCAGAGAGAATCAATGCGGCGTAATAGGTGTCGCTGGAATGGGGGATGGAGGCAATGTCGCCAAGATAGCGACAGGTTTGCATATAGAGCAGAGGCGCAATCGGCTTTCTGCAAATCGCCTTGACTGATGCATGACGCCGGACCTCTTGCATGTTTAGAATCTTCATGGTGGCACCACCTCCAGGCATTTAGGCCGGAATGAGAACTTAGGGGCTGTTCAATAAGTACATTTACAACGATCACCAGGCCCGCTGAAGACGCCCACCCTTGCGAAAGCAGCATGCAAGACGCCCACCCTCGCGAAAGCGGCATGCAAAGGTGAGACAGTGCAAGCAAGACAAGTGAGTTCCATTGCCCCCTTAGCCCCAATCAGCTTCGCCGACTGAGGCCAAAGAGGCCGAGGAACACGAACATTGTCGCCGTAATACCCAGGGCGGCGCACGCTTTCAGCGTACTTGCCCTGTGCTGGTATGTTTCGCGCTTTCAGCGTATCTGCCGCTTCGCGACGATCGGTGACAAGGCATTTCGGCAAAGAGTGCTTTCGTTGCACAGCGTAAACTTAATTAGTTAATGTGCAAAATCTTGTGATGAACACCTGTAGTTGCTAATCGGTGATTCCTTGTGCCAATGTGACCGACACTCTTCTTATGCAAAAATGATTTTTACAATATGCTGTTTATCAATCATTTGCGCATGATTTTGCCCCTTAGGGGCAAACAAAGGATTCAGAACCACTGTGTCAAGCTTCTCTTCCTATCACAAGATTTAGCGCATTAACAATTAGTGATTAGGTTCTCAGTCTTTTGCCGTGGCGCCGTTGGGGTTGACGATTGAGTAGCTGCCGTGCCATTCGGCGCGGACGTCGGGGAACGTTTCTGACCGCATAAGCACGTCGAGGGTGTAGGTGCCGGTGGGGGTGTTGGCGGGTACGCGGGCGCGAAGGCCGACCCAGCCACGCTGGCCGGCAGGGACAGCGATGTTGTCGGGGTGGGGCTCCAGCCAGGGGGCGGCGCTGCCGCGCACGGTCAGGGCCAGGCGTTCGTCGGCGTTGCCCATATTGGCGGGGCGGATGGGCTGCACAAAGCCCTCGCCGGCAGGAATAGCCAGATTGTGCGCTGGTGTCCAGGTGCCGACATCTTTGCCGTCGCGGTCCAGGCGGCGAATCCAGTCGCCGCTGAGTTTGAGTTCGCAGTAGCGGCCAGTATTTTCGATGTCGAGGACGACGGCGTGACTGGCAATGTGCCGGCCCTGCTGGTCCTGCACTGCCAGCAGCAGGTGGCGGCTGGATGGCCGGAGGTGTGCCGGGAGGCGCAGCAGCAGCGCGGCGTCAATGGTCGTGCCGGCGCTAGGCGTGTCGCTGGTCTTGATCGTCCATTCCGGTTCCAGGCCGAGCCAGCGTGCCTGCAGGGGCTGTTGGCCATGGATCGTTGCCGGCAGCACATGGTCCTCGCCGGCGCGCAGGGTCACGGCCTCTATCGCGTCAATGCGCAGGTTGGCGGTTGCTGGCATGGCCAGTTCGCGCAGCGCGAACCAGGCGGGGGTGAGGACGAAGCCATGCGCGCCGGCGGGCTGCAGGAGGCCGTACATCTGGCCGGGTTCGACGCCGGTGTACCAGCAGACGACGTCCGCGTGCGCGGTGAGGCGCTGATATGCC
>JAQWBY010000147.1 GCA_028706165.1 Lentisphaeria bacterium
TTGCGGGGAAGAGCTGGTTTTTGCCGTCGATGGTGATGGTATTTCCGGAGCGCGTGAGCATGTCCCATTCGCGCCGCATGGCGCCGCGGTAGCTCGAATGGCCCGGGTTCACCAGCAGGTACTCGCCAAAGGCGGCGAGGACGATGCCGTTGCGATAGGGCCGGTGGTGGCTGAAGCCGACGCGCGTGCGGCCGCCGGAGAGCATGGCCATGACCTGCGCGCCTGGCAACCAGCCGCTGCGGATGTAACAATCGCCATTGGCGAAGGCCCGCACCAGCGGCAGCTCCTCAAGTGGGCGGGGCGCCGGTGGCGCCGCCAGGTCGTGGGTTAGCACCCGGTATTCCCAGTTGTTGGTGTTGCCCGAGCCGCCGAGGCGGCGATTGAGTTCGACGGCGCGGCCGGAGCCCGTGAGGGCCGCCAGAAAGATCAGCTCGGTGGTGCCGGTGCCGGCAAATTGTACGCCGTCGTGAAAGAGCATGCGGATGTTGCTCTTGTCGAAGGTCGCGAAGGGATAGCAGTAGGGCAGCCAGTCCGGCGCAAGGGCCAGACGGGTGTTGCGGAAGACGCGTTCGCGCTCGGCGGGCGTCATGACGGCGGCGGGGCCGATGAGCTCGCCGACGGGATAAAGCAGGTACTGGGCGCCTTCGCCATAGCTGCCGTCGTCCTCGATTGTGCTGTCCAAGTAGGACTGCAGGACGGCGAGGGTTCGCACGTGGGCCGCGTCGTCCTGCAGCAAGCGCGCTGCGAGGTGGGTGCCGCTGGCGATGACGGCCAGCCAGTTGTTGTTGTTCTTGCCATCGCAGTAACGCAGGCCGGGCAGCAGGCCTTTCTCGCGCAGCGCGGCGGCTATCTGCTGCTGTTCGTCGACGCTAAAGAGGGGGCGTGTGAAATCCAGCGCGGGGACGACGCGGCTCAAGAGGCTGCCGCTTTGCAGCGACGCCGTCTGCGTCGCCATGGTGTTGGGAAAGCGCTCGGCATGCAGCCAGAAGGGCATCGGCTTGGCCATGACCGCCAGCAGATTGTCGTGCAGGAAGGCACCCGTGCGCTCGTGGCCGGTTAGGAAGTAAATCAGCGCCGGGGTGATCGGGTCGACGCGGTAGATTTCGTCGCTGTAATTCGCCGTTGGCAGATAATCGCCATGGCGCAATATGCGTATGGTCTTGGCGCAGAGGCCGCGAAAGGCCCGCTGGCCGCCGGCGTCATTGCGGTAATAGTCGGCCAGGGTCAGCAGCGCCGATGGCTGGTAGAGCCGCGACTGCGCCGCCACCCGCTGAATGTGGCCGTCATTCAGCACAAATTCGTCCATGCTCAGCGCAGGGGGCTCCTGCCCATGCGCAATGGCCAAAACGATGAACGCTGCAAGAAAATAAGCTGTCAGCCACCGCTGGGTCATGTCTGCTATTGCCTTTCTTGGGGTTGTCTTGCCAGTCGTCTTACCGCTTGCTTTGCTGCCGGCCTTCGCCCTCGCTGGCGTTTTTCAAGAATAATCCGCCGACCGCCCCCGCGCAATGGCAGCAAGGAATGACTCGCCCGACAAAAACTTCCCCCCGTCAGCCCTGGTGCTGAGCGGCCGGTCTTTTCCGGCGTTATATTAACAGACTCGACGCCCGGGCGAGCCTTGCTTGGCAACATCGAACCCGGACGGAGCCCCGCTGCCGGATATTTCGCAAGGCCAAGGCACTCCGGCAACATCGCAGGGTCGCGCCCTGCAGGAAGTGAAATAAAGATGAATCAGAACAAGAACATCGCCGTCGTTGGCGCCACTGGCGCTGTCGGAGTGGAAATGCTGGAAACGCTTGCGAAGCGCAACTTTCCGGTGAAATCGCTCCGTCTTCTGGCCTCCAGCAGGTCTGCTGGCAAGCCCATGACTTACCGTGGCGAGACCATAAAAGTCGAAGAGCTCACTAAAGACTCGTTCAAAGGCATTGACATCGCCCTGTTCAGTGCTGGCGCGTCCCGTTCGCGCGAGTTTGCGCAGTCTGCGGTTGATGCCGGCGCGGTGGTAGTGGACAACTCCAGCGCGTTTCGCATGGACCCGTCGGTGCCGCTGATTGTACCGGAAGTGAATCCGGAGGACATCAAGAAGCACCAGGGCGTCATTGCCAATCCGAATTGCACGACGATCATCATGCTGGTGGCGATCAAGCCCCTCTACGATCTGTCGCCGATCAAGCGCATCGTGGTGAGCACCTACCAGAGTGCGAGCGGCGCGGGCGCCAAGGGCATGGAAGAGCTTGAGCAGCAGACGGCGGCGGTCCTGGCGGGCCAGCCGGCCGTGCCGCAGTTCTTTCCCCACCCCTACGCCTTCAACCTCTTCAGCCACAACACAGCCATTCAGGCCAACGGCTACAACGAGGAAGAGCTGAAGATGGTCTATGAGACGCGCAAGATCATGCACGACGATGCTATCCGCGTCTGCCCGACCTGCGTGCGCGTGCCTGTCCTCCGCTCGCATTCCGAAGCGATTAGCATCGAACAGGTCCGCAAGGTCAGCGTTGAAGAAGCCCGCGCCGCCCTGGCTAAGGCCCCTGGCGTCAAGATCGTCGATGACCGCGAGAAGAACCTCTTCCCGATGCCTTGCAACAGCAACGGCCAGTACGACGTCCTTATCGGCCGTCTTCGCGATGACCTCAGCTGCGATAACGGCCTGGCGCTCTTTGTCTGCGGCGACCAGCTCCTCAAAGGCGCGGCGCTCAACGCCGTCCAAATCGCCGAGCTGCTCTGAGTAACGCCACGAGCCACGCGCTCCGGCGCGAGCCGTAATGACCGCCGACTCCCCAAACACCGCCCGCACCTCGCGGACGGTGTTTTTTTATCCACAGATTCCGCAGATTGACGCAGATTTTTTGTGAGATTGGTTGCTTGGAAGTCCAAGGCCCGCCCGCCACCCATCGCATCGCCTGTTTCCCGGCCGTGGAGTGGGCGTCTCGCCCACTCCGGCAAGACGGCTGATTTCCCTGTCTTCGCCAAACACGTCGACCATAGCGCGCCTAGGTCGCCACCGTCCCGGCGGCGCTTTTTGGCGGCGGCTTGAGGACTTGTTGGACCTCGGGGATTGGTTGGCTATTCCCTGGGACAGGCTGGTTGTCACCTGGGACGGGTTTTACGCTGGCAGTTCAGTAGGGCTTAGACTCGCAGAGAACGCGGACTATTTTATCCGCAGAGTCTTCGCAGCTGACGCGGGTAGTTTTGCCGATGTTTTTCTTGGGAAGTCAAAACATTAACTGTCTTAATCGGCGTCATTTGCGGATAGACCAAGGCGGTGGCTGATCTTTGCGGAGAGATGGGGTGGTGTATGGCGATTGAGCACAACGACTACGAGGCTTGCGCGGTGCCGGCGGCGGGTCGTCGTGGCGCCTGGGCGATGTTGGCGGTGATGCTGGGCTTCACATTTTTTTCCGCGAGCATGTGGGCCGGCGCGACCCTGGGGGCGGGGCTGGACTTCGCGCGGCTTCTTTTGGCCGTGGCCATTGGCAATGCCATTCTGGGCGCGTATACGGGCGCACTGGGCTATATCGCGGGACGCAGCGGCCTCTCGACATCACTGCTGATGCGGCGGTCCTTTGGGGCCGGTGCCGCTGTATTGCCGACGCTGTTGCTGGTGGTGACACAAATCGGCTGGTTTGGGGTGGGGATCGCCATGTTTTCCCAGACCTTCACGACGCTGCTGGCCAGCCACGGGTTTGAGGTCAACATGTGGTTGGTGATTGGTTTGTCGGGCTTGGTCATGAGTTCGAGTGCGTATTGGGGCATCAAGGCCCTGACCATTGTCAGCGTCGTGGCCGTGCCGGCGATTGTCGTTTTCGGGGTGATATCGCTGGCGATCACCGGCGGCACCCACGAAGCCGTATGGGCGACGCTATGGTCGTCTGCGCCGGCGGCAGACGCAGTGCTGCCCATGGCTAGCGCGGTGGCGATCACGGTCGGGTCATTTATCTCCGGGGGGACTTGCACGCCCGACTTCGTGCGCTTTGCCAAAAATGGCCCGAGTGCGGCGGTCTGCACGCTGGTGGCGTTCTTTCTCGGCAATTCGCTGATGTTTCTCTTTGGGGCAGTCGGTGGCATGTTCTACCAGAGCAATGACATATCCAACGTGCTGGTCATGCAGGGATTGTTGTTGCCCGGCCTGCTGGTGCTGGGTTTGAATATCTGGACGACGAACGACAACGCCCTCTACACGTCCGGGCTCTGCCTGGCGACGCTCACGGGTCAGCCCAAGCGCTACCTGGTGTTGTTCAACGGCCTTTGCGGGACCCTGCTGTCGCTGTGGTTGAACACCCATTTTGTGCGCTATCTGATTTTTCTGAACACGGTCATTCCGCCCATCGGCGCGATTATCATCACCGAGTACGTCATCGCCGCGCGCAGGCAAAGACGCGGGGGCCAGGGCGGGACGGTGGAAACTGGCGTGGCGGGCGACGGCGCGAGCCTGGGCGCGATGCGGGTGCAGACTCGCGCCGGTGTGGCCTGGGCGCTGGGGGCGGCCTGCGCCTTCATGCCCTGGGGTGTCGCGGCGCTCAATGGCATGGCCGCCGCCGCCATCAGCTACGCTCTTTTGGACATCCGCAGAAACCACCCGCGAAGGCCGTGCGCAGATTGCGCAGATTAACGCAGATGAATTTAGGCGAAAAAACAAATCGGCGACATCTGCGCAATCTGCGGAGAGAATTATCTGCCGATGGCGAGTCGAGAGGCGAATTTGTCGGCGAGGCCGGCGGCGCGGATTTTTTCTTGTGCGGCTTCGATATTGTATTCCACGCGGACGAGGTGTAATTCGCGGGTGTCGGTATCGTAGGTGACCGAGCTAGCGCGGGGGTCGCTATCGCGTGGTTGGCCGACGGAGCCGATATTGATCATGACCTTGCTGTCATCGGGCACCTTGCAGTGCCTGATGTAATCGACCATGGGCAGTTCGTGGTCGGGAAGTTCGACGGCGATGAGTGGCGCGTGGCTATGGCCGCAGAAGCCGAGTTGGCACGGTTGGAATTCGAAATTGCGTTTGAAGGTCCGTTCGTCCATGCAGTAAGCCCAGGGATTTGGGCCAAAGGCGCCGTGGCAGAGACTGAAGATTTCGGCGTCGATGTGGTTGGTGAGTTTTGACAGCCATTTGAGGTTGTCCATGGAGAGTTGCGCCTGGGTCCATTCGACGGATTGGCGGACATCGGCGCGCAGGCGTTCGACGCGGGGATCCATGAGCAGCGTGACATATTCGTCGTGGTTGCCCAGCACGCAGGGTATTTCCCGTTCGCGGATGAGATTGACGCATTGTTCGGGCGCGCCGCCGTAGCCGACGATGTCCCCGAGGCAGAGAATGAGCTCGCAGCCGTCCTTGTCGAGCTCGGCGATGACAGCCTCTAGCGCGTCGATATTGCTGTGGATGTCGCTGATAAAGCCAAGTTTTGTCATAATCGGTGGTATTCCGTGCGGGCGTTCATGCGGCGGCGGGCTGTCATGGCGGGGGGCGGCCGTTGTTGACCATGCTATATTAACGCTTTTTTGCGCAAAAGAAATACGCGGGGTGATATTTTTCAGTGTGCCCTGCTGGTCGCTTCGTATCGCGGCGGTGTGGGTGGCAACAACTGGGGGTCAAACCGACCATGTATCGCAAGTTATTATCGCAGGGACTGTTGCTGCTGGTGGTGGCATTTTTCGTGCTGTTCTTTTTTCTGCCGGTGTTTCATGTGTTACGCGGCGGCGTGGTCAACAGTAATGGTCGCCTGACGGCATTTTATCTGGCGGAGGTCTTTCGCAATCCGTTGTATTTGGAGGGCCTGGTCAATTCGTTGCGGATAGCTTGCTGCACGACCATTTTGTCGTTGTTGCTGGCGTTGCCGTTGGCGTGGCTGACGGACCGCTATGAGTTCCGCGGCAAGCGGTTGTTGAGTGGCGCGTTGCTGTTGCCGCTGATACTGGCGCCATTTGTCGGCGCGCTGGGCATGCAGTGTATTTTTGGGCGTTATGGCGCGGCGAATGTGCTGTTGGCGCGGCTGGGCTTTTTCGCCATGGGCGAAGGCCCGGATTGGTTTGCGGGCGGTTTCTGGGGCGTGGTGATACTGGAGGCGTTGCATCTCTATCCGATCTTGTATCTGAATATCGTGGCGGCCTTTGCAAATGTCGATCCGATGTTGCTGGAGGCATCGCAGGACTACGGCTGTGTGGGCTTCCGGCGTTTCTGGCGCATCGTCTTGCCGTTGGTGATGCCGGGTGTTTTTGCGGGCGGGTCGCTGGTGTTCATCTGGTCTTTCACGGAGCTGGGCACGCCGCTGATGTTCAACTATGGGCGCTGCACGGCCGTGCAGATTTTTTCCGGCATCAACGAAGTGGGCTACAATCCCATGCCCTACGCGCTGGTGGCGGTGATGATGACCTTTTCGGTGGCGATGTACGCCGGCGCCAAATTCTTCTTTGGCCGGCAGAGTTACGCGATGACCAGCAAAGCTGGCCGCGCAGCCGGCCAGACGCATTTGCGGGGGCTGAGCGAAGCGCTGGTGATCGGGGTCTTTGCGGGCTTGGGCCTGTTCAGTGTGCTGCCGCATCTGGGGGTAATGGGCTTGGCCTTTGGCAAGAGCTGGTACCACAGCCTGGGGCCCTTGCAGCTGAGTCTGGAGCATTTCGAGGCCGCACTGGGCCATGGCCTGACGGTTCCGAGCATCATTAACAGCATGCGCTATGCGCTGATGGCGGTCACGGCTGCCATGATCATCGGCGTGTTTGCGGCCGTGTGCATCGTGCGTGGCAAAGGGCGGATTGGCTGGCTGCTGGACAGCCTGGTCATGCTACCGTTGGCGGTGCCCGGGTTGGTGTTGGCCTTCGGGTATCTGGCGATGTCGCAGAAAGGCCGGCTGTTTCACTGTTTTGACCCTGTTGAGAATCCGACCGTGCTGCTGGTGATTGCCTACGCCGTGCGGCGGCTGCCCTACGTTGTGCGCGCGGCGGTGGCGGGCCTGCAGCAGACCTCAGTGAGTTACGAAGAGGCTGCTGCCAGCCTTGGCGCCGCGCCGGTGACGGCTTTCCGGCGCATTACCATGCCGTTGATTGCCGCGAACCTGATTGCCGGTGGCATTCTCGCCTTCAGTTTCTCCATGCTGGAAGTGTCTGATTCGCTGATTCTGGCGCAGAAGGCCGCGTATTTCCCGATCACCAAGGCCATCTTCGAGCTGTCGAATCTGCTGGGGCAAGGCCAGGCGCTCGCGTCGGCCTTGGGCTTGTGGACCATGGTGTTCCTCGGCGCGTCGTTGCTCACGGCGTCCTGCATCCTCGGCAAGAAACTCGGCGCGCTGTTCCGGGTGTGAGTTAATAGTTTCATTGCCTGTTTGGCCCCGGTCAGCTTCGCCGACCGGGGCCAAACAGGCCGAGGAGCACGGACAAGGAGGCCCGCTTACCCAGGGCGGCGCGCGCTTTCAGCGCTGCTTGCCCTGGGCTGGTATGTTTCGCGCTTTCAGCGCTGCTGCCGCTTCGCGGCGATGAAATGCCGTGACATCACCAGGCTTTATTGCAGAAGCAACAAGCGTTATGTATTCTGTTAAGTGAAGAGCATTGACTGCTTGGAGACATTGATGACCTCCGATACCATTTGTGCCATTGCGACTGCCATTGGCGGCGCCGTCAGCATCATCAGACTTTCCGGGCCGGCTGCCATCGCGATTGCCGGGCGGGTCTGGCATGGCCGTACGGCGTTGGCGGCCCTACCGGCGCGACAGCTGACGCTGGGCAGACTGTGCCGGCCGGCTGGCGGCGTCATTGACCCGCAATGCCTGGCCGTGGTGATGCCGGGGCCGCATAGTTACACCGGCGAGGACGTCGTCGAACTGCATTGTCATGGCGGCGCACTCTGCACGCGCCTGGCCCTCGAAGAGCTGCTCAGGCAGGGGGCGAGGCATGCCGACCCGGGCGAGTTCACCCGCCGCGCCTTCGTCAATGGCCGCTTGGACCTCACCCAGGCCGAGGCCGTGGCCGACATTATCAGCGCTGGCAGCGAAAGCGCGCTCCGTCTGGCCGGTCGGCAGCTCGAAGGCGCCCTCGGCCGCCGCATCAACGCCAGCTACGAGAGCCTGACGGAGGTCCTCGCTGAAATCGAGTCGCGACTGGATTTTCCAGAGGAGGAGCTCGACTGGCAGAGCACGTCCTCGCTGCAGGTGGCGTTGCAGGCAGCGCAGGACGACCTGCGCGCGCTGGCTGCGTCGCGTCATGACGGCGAAATCTTGCGCGGCGGCATCAGCCTGGTTATTGCCGGGCCGCCGAATGTGGGCAAGTCGAGTCTGCTGAATGTGATCCTCGGCCGCGACCGGGCCATTGTGGCGGAGATAGCCGGGACGACGCGCGACACCATTGAGGTCCCGTCCACAATCCGCGGCATACCAATTCATCTGGTGGACACCGCCGGTATCCGTGCCGGTGGCGACAGCATTGAGCGCGCCGGCATGGCGCGCACCGAAAGCAACGCGCTTAGCGCCGATCTTATTCTGTGGGTCTATGACGCCAGCCAGCCCTACGCGGCACAGCGTTGGCCGGAATGGCCCATCGCCGGCAAGCTCATCGTCGTCGCCAATAAATGCGACAAGGCGCCAGCAGTAGAGCAGGGCGGCTGCGTCGGGACGGCAGTGGACGCGGATGCGGATGCGGCCGCGGTGCGCGTCAGCGCCCTCTACGGCACGGGCCTGCCGGCGCTGTACGACGCCATTGAACGCGCGGTGTGGCAGCAGCCGCAGGGCCCGGCGGATAACGCGTTGGCTGTCGCTGCGCGCCATGGCGCGCATTTGGAACGCGCCGTCGCGGCGCTGGACGACGCGCGGCAGGCCATCGGCAGCGATCTCTGGGAGCTGGCCGCGCCAGCATTGCGCAGCGCCATCTTCGACCTGGGGAAAATCCTTGGTCGCAGCGTGGATCCCGATGTGCTCGATACGATCTTCGCGCGCTTTTGCATCGGCAAATGACGGGCGGCCTGATCGGTCTGATCGTCTTTCTTGTTATCGCGGACGGATCGGACGGATCGGACGGATCGGACGGATCCGGCTGATTGATCGGTCTGATCGGTCTGATCGGTCTGATCGGTCTGGGCTCCTTTCTTGTTGTCGCGGACGGATCGGACGGATCGGACGGATCGGACGGATCCGATTGCTGATCGGTCTGATCG